>JAIQGK010000029.1 GCA_020072645.1 Terriglobia bacterium | reverse complement strand
GGCGGCGGCGTGGCAGGCCCCCGTCAGGTAAACCAGCGGCATCCGCGCCGGGAGCCACGTCGGCACGAAAGGCAACGAGTACGTCGCGTATGCGAAATGCGCGCTGCCGTACACCAGGCAGGCGCCGCCGAAGAGAACCCGTCCCGCCAGCAGCGCCCGGTCACCCGTGAGCGCCGTGGCGACGGTCGGGTGATCGCGGCGCCGGTGCAGCGCGTAAAGTGTCCACACCCCCGCCAGCATGGTCACCGCTTCGCTAATCCCGTACCAGGAGCCGACGCTGAGCGGGGCATGGACGATGGGCGAGATGCGCGCCATCGCCCAAGCGACGGCGTACATGGCGATGGTGATTGTGCTTGCGGCAACGGTTCGCGTCAGGAACAGGCCGGCGCAGGCCGCCACGAGAATCGCCCCCAGACCGTAGGTCCAGCCTCTCGGCCAGGGCATCGGACCGAGGAGCGGCGCGAAATTGCCGTAGACGAAGCTGAGCCCGGCAAGGCCGGTCAACGAGATCGCGAACAGAGCTGCGCTGAGTCCGATTTTGCGCATGTTGGAATGCCCACTAATAACGCGCATATCCGCGAATGAACAATCACCAAGGCAAAATAATCCACCGACCAAACGCAGTTGCGCCCAAGCGGCGGCACGGTCGCTTTTCCTCCGAGGCACAGAACTGCGTTCGAGCGTGATGAAAAGAACGCCCAACCAATCCTCGCAGCCCACGTCCGAACTGGCGCCCGGGCGTGGCGGCCTTCAACGTTGGGCGAAAATGTACGGTCGCCGTGAGCTTCGCGTCGGGTCAGTGGTCTCAGCCGTAATCTCGTCAATCGTCGTGGTTCTCGCCCTGTGTAATCTGGTGTCGACGATCGACTCTTGAGGCGTTGCGGCCAACCGGGACAAGGTTCTTGGGGTCCTCGGTCTCGCGGGTGGCCTCGCGCTGATTGGGTCAGCAATTCTGCATACCGCGATTGGTGGGAAGTGGATTGGGGTCGCGCACGGTAGGTTGATGGCCACTGCGGCCGGCGTGATTTCCCTCATCAGCATTCGCGACGTGGTCGATCTGCAGAAACATCCCCGTGGTGGATTCGTGGAGATGGTCGTCTTCCCGATTTGCGCCGGCTTGTTTTTCCTCGCCATTTTCGCCGGCGGGTCGGCCCTCCAGACTTTTATCACGGTGACGGAAAGATCGCCCAACCAGGCCGCGGACGAAATTCCGGGCAACGGGCAGGTACTTGATCCTGCAATCGCCATACGTCCCGGTCGTAATGGGAAGGCAGCTTTTGCTGCTTCAAATAAGCGCGACTCTTTTTTAAGACCTTTGCTCTTGGGGTAAGAAATATTCTGGAAGCTGGGAGTTTTGTTTTTTCCGGCTTCCGACTTTGGGAGTAGACACAATTTCCCGAAGGGAATGGCGTGTATCAGGATAAGGAAAGAAGCAGGCGCAACAGCGCCCGTGCATTGAAACTTAAAGTCAGTCAGAGCAGTTCCCAATCTCAGAAGTATCCGGAAGGTGCAGGCACAGTGCGAAAAGGAGGAGAGTTTTGAAATCACAAATCCGTAAAGACAAACTGCAAGCCTTCCGAAGCAACGCTACGCCACTCGCCGATCAGGATCGCCCCGTTGAACTGGTGGCGGCCTCAGAAGTCCGGCGCACGTACTGCTTATTGCTAGGTGATCAGATTGCGCATTTCCGGCGCAGTCCTCAGGAGTGGAGCTGCGAAGGAATCAACCGCGCGCGCCACGTCCATGTGAACGCCGATACTATGGCGCGACTCATTGAGCAAAACCGGGCCACTGTTCTTGATGAGACTCGCGGGATTGTAGCCCTGGCCGCTGCGCAAGAGGGCGAGGCGGCGTGATGGCAGCACCAGACACAATTCGCCAGCCTCAACTCCTACCAGCATGGCCGCAGTGGATGGATTTAAAAACTCTGTCCCGTTATGCGTGTGCCGGAGAGCGGACGCTCCGCGAATGGATACACCGGCACAATGATCCATTGCCAGCGAGTCAGGCCAGGGGTAAGATTCGCGTCAATCGTCAGACCTTCGATTCATGGATGGAGCGGCAATCGGTGAAGATCGAGCGCGTTGACGTGGACCGGCTGGTAGATGAAATCTTTTCCAGCGTCACCGGGGGAAAGTAACACATGGGCGTGAAGGTAAAGAAGATTCGCGGATCGTGGTATCTGGTAATCAACTACAAGGGCCACCGCAAAACGAAGAAGATCGGCAACTCGCTTGAGATTGCGCGAGAGGTCGCCCGCAAGGTTGAGGGACGACTGGCTCAGGGCGACATGGGTATCTTCGGAGAGGACGATGCCCGAGCCGTTATCTTTTCAGAATACGCCGACCGCTGGCTCAAGAAACACATCGAGATAAACACGAAGCCGGCCACCCTCGCGCTTTACAAGTGGCTCATGGACTGCCACATCCTACCCTACTTCGGAAAACAGCGCGTGAGCGCCGTCACCGCGGAGCGCGTTGAGGACTTCGTTTATGCCCTGGCGACAAAGAAAGAGAACGGGCAATGCGTTCACGCGCAAAAGACCATTAGCTTGATAGTCGGATGCCTGCGCAGCTTTTTTACCTATGCCGTGAAGCACAAGGTGGCAACCAGCAATCCTGCATCCTGCCTGGGCCGCATGGTGAAGTCAGATAAACCGGCGCGAGAGATCGAAAGCATGACGCAGCGGGAATCTGAATTGTTCCTTGATGCGGTACGTGATCTTTTCCCTGAACGCTATCCGCTGTTCCTAACCGCGCTGCGTACCGGGATGAGGCGCGGTGAACTGATCGGGCTGAAGTGGGGAGATTGTGCTTTTGGAAAAGACGAGAACGATCCCAACAGGTATTTCATGGTGTCGCGGCAGTTCACGGTGTACGGCTTTGAGACACCCAAGACCATCGGCAGCAAAAGGCGAGTGGATATGTCCAGGCAGCTCCGCGCCGTCTTGCTCGAATTGCGCGAGGCCCGGATGCTGGCCGCGATGCAGCTTGGAACCGATGAGAGTTTTTCCGAGCAGCTACTTTTTCCGCGTGAAGATGGCGAGCCCCTGACGCCGCGCACTATCGGGCTGCGCTTCATGGACCCAGCCTGCCAAGCAGCGGGGATCCAAAGATTCACTCCGCATTGCCTCCGTCACACGTTTGCGGTACTGATGATCCAGAGCGGCGCATCGATGAAATATGTGAGTGAGCAGCTTGGTCACAGCTCTATCAAAATTACGGCCGATGTCTACGGACGGCTGCAGCCCAGCGCGAACGTGAGCTTGATTGACAGGCTCGATTCTCCGGCGCCACTGGACGCAAACCAGGCGCAAACGCAGGGTAACGCGGCTGACGCAAATGCGCCGGAAAGTATTGACACGTTGATAGTTGTGGGGGACAGTAAAAGGCGTGAAACTTTAATAGCTTACTAAGAGTTGCGATTCGATGCACGTTTTTCGCGGCGGCATGAGACCACGCATCGGCCCGCGCATGTGCAGAGAAAGAACAAAAGCTCACCACTAATGAAGATGGATAATACCGCCCGGAAAAGCCAAGACTTTACCGGATTACGCCGATCAGCGCTGACCAGGATTTGAAACCGAATAACATTCATAACAAGGGGATCACGCTTACCTTATATTCGCGAGATGCCGGACCGAATCGCGCTCATCGCGTTTATCCGCTGTAAAACCTAGGCTTTCTGATCGCTCTGCCATATCTATCAGTGGTAAGGCTCTTCTCCACGTCTAAGGTAATTTTCTTTTGAAACACTTTCTTCTTATGAATCACTCCTCTTATAGCCGAAAAAACTGCCGGCTCCCCGGAATGATGCGCCTTCGGCCGCCTATCGTTGACCTTCGTCCATAGGTCGATTTCACGGCGCATCGGCAAGGAAGATACGCGGCCCTCAAGACTAATGATCGATAAAGAAAAAGGAGTAAATATGCCAGGCGTACAGCCGAATGAATACACTCTGCAAGGCGGTAACCTCACCTTCACGTACCTGAAACACAACTTCCTGGGCCAGCCATTTGTTTCCTACACTGAGAACGGCCAGACCAAGACCTTTTCCGGCAGCGCCGTTCGCGTCCTGGAGACCGGCATAGGCACATTGGTCACCGTGACAACTCACATGAGTATTGATACGGGCGGAAACGACTTCAGCGTTCTGCTTCCCGTCATTGAACTTCCGGCCATTGGAAAATCGCAGGCTTTCTCCACGGGCGGCATTAACACGCATTTCAAGGGACCGGACTCGTTTCCTGCTACTGGAGTCCGTGAAACATACAATTTCATCCCGATGAATGGCACCGCGCGTTTCATCGTGACAGTGTTTCAGCCCGTCGCGGTTACTGCCAAGGCCAGCTAGATCCTTCGTGCTCGTCACTTCTTAGCGGGCTCTTCATCCTTCCGGCAAATCAGGCAGAAGGATGAGCGGGCCCGTTTTCACAAACCAGCGTGACCGCATCAAATTCTTCTCCCTACGTTCTCTCGCCGCCCACTGTAAGACTTGCCAGTTCGCAGCCGCGTGGAATCCAGTTACTTTGATTGGTAGTAGATGACAAAACCGCGAGTTCACAGAGTAAACAGGGATTCGCTGCAAGCAACAGGAAATGCGATACGGAAAGGATGGAAATGACCGGTACATTGATCAGCCCGATCGATCATCCATCGGAAGAATTTGAGTGCCTGGATTGTTCTATTGTGGCCAGGCTCAACGAACATGGCAGATGCCCCCGATGCGGATCGAATGCGGTAATGCAGTTTATGGTGCTGGAGAACGTTGGCCGCTGGATCAACGTGGGTGACACACGGTTCTGGATCCCCAATGATCTGCCGTACGAAGATGGCGCGCCGAGCGCAGTTCTCATTTCACAAAAGCCGCGACGTTCACGGACCAACGTAGGACGCAACGCGCCGGTCCTGGCGCTCGCGGTCGAGAAAAGATGCGCCTGATGCGCGATTGAAACAGTCTCCCGTCCGCTGGCAAGACTGGTATTGCCGTATTGTGGCATCATTGTTGACCGTGCCAGACACTACAACGAGCGAACAGGCAGGCCTGCGTAAGGAACTAGGTCTTGGCGATCTTGTCATGGCGCAGGTGCTATGCGTAGTTGGCTCGACGTGGGTGGGCATCGCGGCAAAATTAGGGCGCGCGCACGTGGCCTTCTGGCTGGGCGCGATGGTTCTCTATTACATTCCGCTGGCAGCCGTGGTCATATACCTGAACCGGATGATGCCTCTGGAGGGCGGTCTCTACCAATGGGCAAAATCCGGTTTTGGCGAAATGGCCGGATTTCTCACGGCGTGGAACCTATGGGTCTACGCGGTCATTGTCACTGGCGCCATCATCTTCGTTGTCCCCACAGATCTGGGCTACATTCTGGGCGCGGCCGGAGCGTGGATTCCCGCAAGCAAACTCGCGACGCTTGTGCTGACCGGGGGAGTAATGGCCGGCATCACTCTGGTTGCGATCCGAGGCCTGGACATTGGGAAATGGCTGCACAACGTGGGCAGCATAGGAGTGATGGCCGCGTACGTGATTCTGCTGGGCCTGCCGCTGTGGGCGCTGCTGCGCGGCACCATCACACACTATGAGCCAATACCGTGGCAGCCCCCGCGGCCATCATGGTTTGGTCTGGCAATTTTCGGCCAGATGACCGTGGGAGCGCTGAGCGGATTCGAATACGTGGCCATTCTGGCAGGCGAGTCTCGCAACGCGGCGCGCACCATTGGGCAGTCCGTGGTGATTTCAGCTCCTATCATTGCGCTGATGTTCATTCTGGGAACCAGTTCAGTGCTGACCTTTGTCGGATCACAGCCCATCAACGTGATTGGCCCCATTCCCCAGACCATGCGGAGCGCCTTTGGCGACGCGGGTTGGGCCGCGCCGCTGGCAATCTCTCTGCTGATGATGCGCGCAGTGGCCAGCGCCAGCCTGATCTTTACCGGCCTCACACGCCTGCCGATGACCGCCGGGTGGGACAACCTGGTGCCACGCTGGTTCGCGCGCCTTCATCCGAATCGACGGACCCCGGTGAATTCGATTCTCTTTGTAGCCGCGCTGGTCATGCTGCTTATCTTCTTCAGCATGCTGGGCGTGCGCGAACAGGAAGCAAGCCAGCTTCTGGCCGGCTCGTCGATTGCTCTTTACGCGATCGCCTATGTGGCATTGTTCGCGTTGCCGCTGCTGGGCCGCCGCGCACTGCGAAGCGCGCTGCCCACATGGGTGAAGGTATTGTCGCTGGTAGGATTGGTTTCCAGCCTGGTCTCGCTGGTAATCATGGTTTACCCAATTATCGACGTGGCTGACCCTGGCGTGTACGCGGCAAAGATCTGCGCCGTGGTGGTGCTGAGCAATATGCTGGGCCTGGCGATTTACAAAGGTGGCAAAAGACGAAGCCACAGGCAAAGGGCGTTAGGCGAACCATTAGCTAAGAGCTAATAGCCAGCCTCCGGTGCCCCACTCTTTCGCGGATGCTGGCCCTTGTTTCTTCAGCTTCCGGCGAAAGGGTGGGTTCAACAGTTTGAGCTTCGCATGGTTCTTCGGCAGCTCTAAAAATCTGCCAGGGCATCGGCAAGGCCGTTAGGAAGATGCGTGATCTTGAGCGTTCCACTTCCGCCGGGTACCTGCAGCAGTTCTTCATTCGATAACGTTCTCGCGCCTTTTCTACCCAGTACTCGATTATCTTTATCGTTTGTCATGTCATGAGTCCTTTCTGCCGCCATTCGCCACAAAACCGTTGGTCCAGTAAGGAGGCGGAAGCGGCCCTTCAAAATGAGAGACCGCAATCGTAACAAGAAAATTCTTTCACGCGGCTTGCCGGACTAAATTTTTGCGAGCTGAAATTCCACTTTGGGAAGCCGGACGACAACTGCAACGGTGGTGCGCCAATGCGGAAGTTGCTGTTCCATGTCACACGATCTTTGGCGTTTCCTGTCTCCACCATTCCCACATTTTTAGGATAGGTCAACCGTTGCGGACTTACGGCCAAGTACTAAATACTAACTACTGCTCCTTACGGCTTCGCGTAAGGCAGCGCGCTTAACTCGCTTTCAGGGGCCACTTGCACTTCAATGGCGCCTTCCTGCGGCAGCGCGTCCAGCGGCAGGCCATCGCGCCACAAAGAGAAGCGAACGCGCAGGCGGGCTCCCATGGCTGCGTTCAGCCGCTTGAGCGGCGTCTGGCACTCAAAGATCGACTCAATTCCAACCTGAAAGGCGGCGTCTTGCGGCTGGCCATTGTCGCCTAGCTTCCATCCGCCAAGCTTGCCCTGTGAAATATCGGCTTCCAGTCGCACGGTCTGGCTGCCATTGCCGCCTGGACTCACGGTTTCTATTGCTACCACCAGCCGCGTGTCTCCGGTGGCCCACTCCGCCGGATCGTCGATGAAATCCACGCGACAGTAAAGATTTTCTTCGTCGATGCCGGCATAGCCGGTGTCCAGCAGAAAAAGCTTTCCATGCATGGCGGAAGAATGCCGGTCAGCCACGTGGGAAGCCGCGCCCAGCCATTCAAAGTAGCCAATGTTTTTTCCATCCACCGCCGGATGGATATACGCGGTTTGCGGCGTGAACTGCGGCTTGGCATGAGCTCCCGCAATCGGCTGCGCCAGCACGTCAGGCGGCGTGCCGCCCAGCGCAAGATAGACGTTGGAAAGATGCTTGCGGTAAAGCTCGTCAAAATCGCGATCATTCGCCGAGTGGTGCTCCGGCCCATACCACCAGTTCCAGTCACTGCCTTCCGCAATCAGCAATTCTTCATACGCCAGGGCGGCCTGTTGTGCGGAAGCCTTGCCCGCATTCGCCGTAAAAAACTCCCGCGCAGCCGTAAGCTGGTCCCACGCCACGTTGTCTTCCGGCGCGCCGATCCATACGTCAAAATTTGAGTTGATCCACGAGCCCGGAACTATCGATTCGATGGCAGCCGGTGAGGCTTCCCTCTCAATGGCTTCAGAAACTGTCAGTGCCGCGATCGATGGATCTTTTTGAATGCCATCGTACAGCCGCCGCAAAAACTCCCGTCCGGACTGCGGGTAATACTCCCACGCGTTCTCGCCATCAAGGATGATTGGCACCACCGCTGTCTTGCCCTTCGCCAGCACGGGCTCGGCCGCTTGCTTCACGCGACGGATAAAATCATCTGCCGCTTCTCTGGCGGGCACGCCGGAATAAACAAAGCCAATCAGGTCAGAGAGCGAATGGTCGCGGAACACCATGCTCATTTCTGCCGCGCCCTGCTGCCAGCGAAAAATCTGGTAAAGCTGGGCGGCGCATTCGGCATCCAGCATTCCGCTGCCATTGCGCTGGAAAATGGTTCCCAGAGAACGGCAGAGCACGCCCTCGTCGGTGGCCATCCACTTCACGCCCAGGTCATGCGCGATGGTTAGAGCTTCATTGGATACGCTTCCTTCTGACGGCCACATGCCTTTTGGTCTCGCGCCAAATACCTGTTCATGCAATGTCAGCCCGCGTTCGATTTGCTCACGCGCGTCTTCCGGGTGGCGGAAGCCCTGTGACGGCAGCGGCAGGCCGTGGTGTGACACTTCGCCAATATTTGTGTCACACACCAGCGGCAGAATGGGATGGTAAAAAGGCGAGGTGGAAATCTCAATGGCGCCGCGCTTCCCTGCCGCGGCGTAGGCCGGAAGGACCTTGGCCAGAAAATGCTGCTGGATCGCGATCACCTGCTCCTGGTCTTTCAGTGAAAACTCGCGGCCTTTGCTGATTAGTTCAGCGACGGTGGGATCGTCGAGAAAAAATTCATCCATCCATGCAATCTGTGAGAGCACCTGAAGATCGGTAATGTCGCCATCCGTCATGCGCCGGGCATTGTTCTGCGCGTCCTGCGGGCGGCCATTAAACTGTTGCGCTAACTCACGATAACGCGGATAACGGCCAATCATGTTCTCCGCATTCGCTTGAAAAAGGTATTGGACCGCAAACAGCCGCTCGGAGAGGTCCATCTCCGGCGCGGGCATGGCTGCCACCTGCAAAAAGGGGTCCTGCGCTGTTCCGGTCACATACTCCTGTAGCTGCGTGATGAGTGACGGGACAAGATTAAATGTCTGGTGCAAGCCGGGAAATTCATCCAGCAGCTTCACCATGCCGTAATAATCCTTGAGCGCATGCAGGCGCACCCAGGGTAGGCGATATTTCCCGGTGACCAGGTCCTTGTAATACGGCTGGTGCATGTGCCAGAGGAATAACAGATGGATTGCAGGCGTCCCCATTGATTATCCATTAATAACACAAGCGGGCTTCTGCTAGACTTTCAGAAGAAAAACGCGTGCGCATTTTTACCCGCTACATACTGAAGGAAGTGCTCTGGCACGGGCTCATTGGGGCCTCAGTGTTCACTTTCGTCATTTTTATGCGCGAACTCACGCGCATCCTTGAAGCCGTGGTGCGCAACAGCGCTCCCTTTCCCAGCGTTGCGGAAATTTTCTTTCTTACGCTACCTGCCGCCTTAAAAGTCACTATCCCCATGGGAGTGCTGGTGGGAATCCTGCTGGGGCTCAGCCGCATGGCCGCCGATAGTGAAGTCACGGCGATGCGCGCTTCCGGGGTGAGTGTTCGTAAATTCCTGAAAATCATCTCGGTATTCGGTTTTGCTGCATGGTGTCTTGCGCTGGTCAATACAGTCATCGTTGAACCCCGCTCCGCCGCGGCGCTGGCAGGACTGCAAAACAAGCTGGCTGCCACGCAGATTTCTTTTGAAGTCCAGCCGCACGTTTTCTATGAAGGATTTAAGAACCATGTGCTTTATGTGGAAGACGTTTCCAGCGCTGGCGGCGCGGCGGTCTGGAAAAATGTTTTTGACGCCGACATCAGCACTCCCGGCGCTCCCAAGATCACCATCGCCAAAGAAGCTATTGTCAGCGCTTCCGGCGCCGACGCCATCCGGCTGCATCTGATTAACGGCGAAACGCACGACACTAATTCGCGCGCTCCTGACCAGTACACGATTACGACGTTTCAGGAAACCGACATCGCCATCAGCCAGCCACCGATTCCTAAGCCCGCGCAGGACGCTGTGCCCGTGGCGCAGCTCAGCACCCAGGAGCTCTACCGCCAGAAATACAATCCCAATAAAGAATTTGCCCGCTGGTACTGGATAGAATTTAATCGCCGCCTTGCGCTTCCGACTGCGTGCCTGGTGCTGGTGCTGATTGGAATTCCGCTGGGCCTTTCCGCCAAGAAAGGCGGCAAGGGCGCAGGCTTTGTGCTCACTATCGTCCTGGTCTTCATCTACTATTTTGTTTCGATCATCGGCGTCTCCCTGGCGCGCGGAGGAAAAATTTCTCCGGTGCTGGGCGTCTGGATGGCCAATATTGTCTTTGGCCTCATCGGCTTGGTTCTGCTCAGCCGCACGGACAGAATTCCTGTTGAGCTGGGTCTGGGACAAATGCTGCTTGGCCAGTTTAAGGACATCTTTGGCAAGCTCTTCAACTCCAGAACGGAAGAGCCTGCAACGAATGGCAACCGCCGTCGCGGTCGTCTTTTCAGCACCCGCTTTCCGCTGATTCTCGACGACTACGTTCTGCGCAGCTTTGTGAGTTATCTGCTGCTCATCCTTTCCAGCCTGCTGGTGCTGTTCCTGGTCTTTACTTATTTTGAGCTGCTCTCTGACATCGTGAGAAAGAAGATTCCGCTGCTCACGCAGCTTGAATACCTGCTCAACTTTGTTCCTTCAGTGCTTTACCAGATCACTCCTCTGGCCGTGCTGCTGACCGTGCTGGTGATGTTCGGATTAATGCAGAAATCGAATGAAATTACGGCCATGAAAGCGACGGGCGTCAGCATTTATCGCACGGTGATTCCGATTCTGGTGATCGCCACCACGCTGGCCGGCGGCCTCTTTGTTCTGGACCAGTGGTATCTGCCTTACGCCAACAAACGCGTTGAAACATTACGCAACATGATTAAAGGCAAGCCGGCGCAGACTTATCTGCGTCCTGACCGCAAGTGGATTTTTGGCGAAAGCAAGAAGAGATCTGACGGCACGGTGGAAAACCGCAAAATTTATTACTACGAGGCTTTTGACCCGGACCGCAACACTTTCGGCAGCATCTCAGTCTTTGAGCTGAATCCGCATTCTTTCCAGATGGTCAAGCGAGTCTATGCCGCGCGAGCACGCTGGGCGGAACACCTATCAAAGTGGACGTTTGAAAATGGCTGGCAGCGCTCCTGGAGCATTTCTGCCGGCGCCGATCTTCAGCAAGACCTGCGTAAGGAAGACCTGCAAAAGTTTGACGTGAGCACCTTTGCCGAACTGAACGAGCCGCCAACCTATTTCAAGAAAGAAGTCCTGCAATCGTCTGAGATGAACTATGACGAACTGCAGCGCTATATTTACGATCTTCAGCAGGGTGGCTTTGACGTGGTGCGTCTGCGCGTTCAGTTGCAGAAAAAGATTGCGTTCCCGTTGATCACGCTTGTCATGGCCGTGCTGGCTGTGCCTTTCGCGCTTTCCGGCGGACGCCGCGGAGCTCTCAGCGGCGTGGTAGTAGCGCTGGTCATCGGCGTGACCTACGTTCTGACTTCCAGCCTGTTTGAAGCCATGGGCAACGTAAGCCAGCTTCCTCCGCTGATCGCCGCGTGGTCGCCGGATTTGATTTTTGGGTTGGCGGGCGGGTATCTGATTATGAAGACGCCCTCGTAGAATCGCCGGAATCGCGCGTAATCGCCGTGATCAAAGAAGGCAAATCTTACCGCGGATGAACGCGGATTAGCGCGGATTTACAAATTCACAATGAGACGGTCTATTCCGAAGTCATCCCGATTGTCCTCAACCACCTCTCCACCAGTTGGGGCCATTCGGTTATTGGAAATTTCGTGCGCCGCAGCCCAAAGGCATGCCCGCCCTGCGCGTACAAATGCATCTCCACGGGAACACCTGCGTTCTTGAGCGCGATATAGTAAGCCAGCGAGTTGTTTACGCTATCCACAGGATCATCTTCTGCCTGCAGCAAAAACGTAGGGGGTGTTTGGCTGGTAACAGGAACTTCAGGATTCAATCCGAGCTGTATATCGGCATTCTCCGGATATTGAACCACAAACTTTTTAGTGCCATGTCTGGCATCCGATATCGCGGCCCTGATGGTCAGGTGCCCGGGATAGAGCGCCACCGCAAAATCCGGACGGCAGCTCTCTTGATCGGCAGCATCCGCAGCAGGATACAGGCGCTTCTCAAAATGCGTGCTGATCGCGGCCACCAAGTGCCCACCCGCCGAGAAACCCAGCACGCCAATCTTGTGCGGATCGATCTGCCACTTGGCCGCGTTGAGGCGCAACAGCCCCATGGCCCTTTGCGCATCTTCCAGCGCCATGGGTGATTCCGGGTACGGCCCCGATCTGGGATAAGGCCCCACAGCCGTCACGCGGTATTTCAGCAGCACACACGTAATTCCTTTTGTGATCAGCCAATCGCAGACTTCGGTGCCTTCAAGTACGATGGCCAGATCCTCATAACCCCCGCCAGGAAACACGACGACAGCAGCGCCCGTATTCTTCCCCGTGGGAGAATAGACCGTCATGGTGGGAAGCGTAACATTGCTGATGTCGTTCATTCTGGGCGTCGCATCTTCCGGTCCCGCGACGGGCTGTTCATCCGGCGCCTTCCCCGGCCATATTGGCACTTGCGTATGCCCCGGCGATGGCTGCCAGATATTCTGCTGCGCATTCAAACCGCCAAACGCAACCACAACAAAAAGAACAAGAAGCAAAGGCTTCATTACAAACCTCAGAGCGAAACAGATGTCTGGTGCTTCTGCACTGCCGGCGAGATAGTGGATCAAACGCTTAAGCTTCCACGACAGCGCATATGTGAAACAAGACAAGCCATTTTCAGAGTACATCATGCCCTGAACAATGGTACGAGAGGCTCACAGCCGAGAGCGGCATGAAATGAAATCGCAAGAACGCTTTAGAATCCGTCTGGCTCATACAGTGCAACCTCATACAGTGCAAGACGGATTTAGACAATCGAACCAGGATCGGTGATTGAGGGATGCGGATTCTTCGATCCTTTAGCCCTGTTAAAATCATCTATTACCTTTCATGGGCAAAAATCTCAAGCCGCTGTGGCCCTACCTGAGTAAGTATCGCGCGACGCTGTTTTGGGGCGCGATTACGGTGCTTTTCAATAACGGACTGTGGGTACTCTGGCCGCAGGTGGTGCGCCGCGCCGTGGACGATCTGAACCATGACGGCATCACGCATCAGAAGATCCTGATTTTTGCGTCGCTCCTGGTGGGGCTTGCGCTGGGCAAGGGTGTGTTCCAGTTTCTTACCCGCTGGCTGGTGATCGGCGTCTCGCGTGAGATTGAATACGATCTGCGCAATGACATGTTTCGCCATCTGGAGTCGCTTTCCTATTCTTACTACCAGAAGAACCGCACGGGCGACATTATGGCCCGCGCGACGAATGACCTGAATGCGGTGCGCATGCTGCTTGGGCCGGCGATAATGTATACAGCCAACACGCTGGTATTTACTGCCGTGGCGCTGGTCTTTATGTGGCAGATCAGCCCCAAGCTCACGCTGTATGCTTTTGCGCCGCTGCCTATCGCCAGCATTGTGGTGCAATACATTGGACGGCGGATCCATGAGCGTTTTGAAAAGATCCAGGCGCAGTTTTCTGATATTTCTGCCCGGGCGCAAGAGAATTTTTCCGGCGCGCGTGTGGTCCGGGCATACGCACAGGAAGAAGCCGAGATCGCGCTGTTTGAAACCAGTAATGAGGAATACGTAACGCGCAGCCTTCCACTTGCACGCCTTACCGGCATGCTATGGCCGACTCTGGAGCTGCTGCTTGGCTTTGCCCTGGTGCTTGTGCTCTGGCTGGGTGGACGTGAAGTGCTTCTGCACAAGATCAGCCTGGGTGATTTCGTCGCTTTCAATACCTATATCATGATGCTTACGTGGCCGATCATTGCGCTTGGATGGGTCATCAATCTCTTCCAGCGCGGGACCGCTTCCATGGGCCGCATCAATGAAATTCTAGTGGCCCGTTCTGAAATTACCGATGTGGGGGTTGCGCCTGACCTGAAAAATGCCACCACCTTGCGCGGCGAAATTGAATTCCGGCATCTTGATTTCAGCTATGACGGCACGCCCGTCCTTAAGGACGTGAATCTCACGATACCGGCGGGCAGCAGTCTTGCAATCGTGGGCCCGACCGGCTCCGGCAAGACCACGCTGGTAAACCTGTTGCCGCGCATTTATGACACGCGGCCCGGTTCTCTGTTGATCGATGGCCGTCCTATACGCGAATATCCGCTGGAAACTTTGCGCCAGAACATTGGCTTTGTTCCGCAGGAGACTTTTCTATTCAGCGACTCCGTGCGCGAGAACATCGCCTTTGGCGTCGAGACATCGACCGACGACCAAGTACAGCGCGCCGCTGCGGCAGCCAATATCGCTATCGACATTGAAGGCTTCCCTGAAGGCTACGAGACGATGGTGGGTGAGCGCGGCATCACGCTTTCTGGCGGGCAGAAACAGCGCAGCGCGATTGCCCGCGCGATCATCCGCGATCCGCGCATACTGGTGCTGGATGACGCGCTTTCGAGCGTCGATACCTATACAGAAGAAACCATTCTCAATCACCTGCGCGAAGTGATGCGTGACCGCACTACGATTTTCATTTCGCACCGCGTTTCTACTGTGCGCAATGCTGACCGCATTGCCGTGCTCCATGAAGGCCGCGTTGTGGAACTGGGTACACATGAAGAGCTGCTTGAGCGCAACGGATACTACACTGATCTTTACAACAAGCAATTGCTCGAAGAAGAATTGGCCCGGGTCTAACGCATGAAGCGCGTCGTGGTGGAAGAACTGCTCGATAGCGACGCCGGTACGCCCGCCGAAGTAGCGGGTTCCCTGCAAGACCTGCGCATGTTCAATAGCTGGTTTGGCGGCGTGCATACCATGTCCAGCTTGCTGCGCCGGGTGGCGCTGAAGCGCGGACTAGAGCAAATTTCCTGGATTGACGTGGCCGGCAGTGAAGGATATGTTGCCACGCAAACTCAGAGTGCCCTGGCTCGATCAGGCATTGTGTCACAACCGGTCATTCTGGACCGCGCTCCCACACATCTTGGCAACACTCACCCTGCCGTCTGCGGGGACGCGCTGGCGCTTCCTTTCCGCGACAACAGCTTTGACGCCGTGGGCTGCTCCCTCTTTTTGCATCACCTTGAGCCCGCGGAGATTGTTCGATTCGTCCGCGAAGGCCTGCGCGTGGCGCGCCATGCGTTTCTCGTTCACGACCTGCAACGTCATCCGCTGCACCTTGCGCTCGGATATCTTGGCATGCCTCTGTACCGCAGCCGCATCACCCGGCATGATGCAGTGGCCTCCGTGAAACGGGCTTACACTGTGGACGAGGTTAGGCGGATATTGGCTCCAGTCGCGGCGGCAGAAAACATCGAGATCAGAAAGTTTTTCCTTTACCGCATGGGAGTGATCGTTTGGAAGCAGCCCAATTTGATCTGATCGTTGTCGGGGCGGGACCGGCAGGCTCTGCCTGCGCGATTACCGCTGCGCGTGTGGGGGCGAAGGTGTTGCTTCTGGAAAAAGATCGCTTCCCACGGCAGAAGGTCTGCGGTGAATTTGTATCACCGGAATCTTTGGGACTGCTGAATGGCTTCCTCGAAGATGGCAGGTTTCAATCTTGCCCGCAGGTCGTCTCGTCGCGGATATTTCTGGACAATAAGACTCTCGTGATTCCTGTCTCTCCCGCCGCGCAAAGTATTCCGCGTTTCGATCTTGACCCAGCGCTTTTTGCAGCAGCAAAGAGCGCGGGCGTAACAGCGCATGAAGGCGTTGCAGTTGTCGAGGTGCAGCAGAACACGATTTTCCACGTCCGCACAGCGGAAAACACATATTCTACGCGTGCGGTGGTAAATGCCACTGGACGATGGTCAAAGCTCACGCAATTTGATGTTGCTGGAAAAGACAGGTGGATCGGCCTGAAAGCGCATTTCACTGAGCCCTCACCACCGCAAACGGTCGATCTTCATTTTTTTCCCGGCGGCTATTGCGGAGTGACGCCTGTTGGACCAAATTCAATCAATGCCTGCGCCATGGTCCGCGCCGATGCGGCACACACACTGGAAGATGTTTTCACCAAAGAACCACACTTGTACCAGCGAAGCCGCGCCTGGCAGCCATTGTTTCCATCGGTTACCACTTCGCCGCTTTATTTCCACGAGCCGGAGACTGAATCGGACGGCATGTTCCTTGCGGGCGATGCCGCCGGATTTATTGATCCGTTCGCGGGCGACGGGATCTCTCTGGCTCTGCAAAGCGGAACGCTCGCCGCCCAATCCATTCTTCCCCTTTTGCAAGGATCGTGTCTATTGAAGCAGGCGCACCAGCAATATCGCGCGGCATATCGTCAGCGGTTTGCGCCGGCATTTCGCAACGCTGCCCGCCTACGCAGGGCCTTGGCTGCCCCCAGGTGGATTCGTAGCGCCGCATTAACGTGCGCGGCTGTGCCTGGGGTGGGAAGGATACTGGTTAGGGGAACGAGAGCGCGTTAATGCGAAGCTGATGCGGCCCTGACTCGGCGCAACGCGCGGCGCACCACCGCGAGCAGATCGGAAACCTCAAAAGGTTTTACCAGGCAGAATATCTTGGTGGAGTCCACAAAAGTGCGAACGCTCGGATCAGATACATCGGAAAGAACAAACACGGTCCGCGGCACCAGTTCCGGACGATTTTGTTGCATCCACTGGAAAACCTGCTCGCTGGACCATGTTCCTGGAATCTTGCTGTCGAGCAACAGGATGTCGAAATCCTCGTTTTTCAAGCAGTCCACCGCATCCGCGCCTGAGCAAACGGTGACTACTTGCAGGCCCGCGGCGCTTAGAACTTCCCGCTCAAAGTCGAGCACCGCTTCTTCATCGTCCACCAGCAGCACATTGCCTTCCAGCCGTGATTCCCGCCGCGCCACAATGCGCTCGCGCTCCGTGACTGGCTTCTCCCCAACAGCAACCGGCAATCGTACTTGCAGCAGCGCGCCGCCGGCAGGATGGTTCTGCGCGGAAATCTCGCCGCCGTGCTCCTTCACAATCCCGTAGCAGATGCTCAGACCCAGTCCTGTGCCTTTACCCACGCGCTTGGTGGTATAGAAAGGATCAAAAACGTGTTTCGGATCATAAATTCCTGGCCCCGAATCATGGAACGACGTGACTACGCTTCCGTTCTCCGTGGCGATGCTAACGCGCAACTGGCCTCCGCGCCCGCTTTCCATCATTGCGTCGGCCGCATTGTTGATGATGTTGAGATAGACCTGCTCAAGCTGATGCGGATCAGCCACCACCGAGGGCAACACGGCTTCAAATTCCCGTTCCACTCTGATGTTGTTGACCTTCAGATCGTAGTCGCGAAGCGCAATCGTATCCTCAATAACGCTGCGCAAATCCACGTGCACCCGCTGCGGCTTGTGCTGGCGCGCAAATGACAGCAGGTTCTGCACGATCCTCTGCGTCCTCTGCGCCTGTTTACGCAGCTTCTGGATGAATTCTTCTATTCGTGGTTCCAGTTTTTCGCTTTCCAGTAATTGTGTGTATCCAAGAATCGCGGTCAGAGGATTGTTCAACTCGTGGGCCACACCTGAAATCAGTTGTCCCACGGCGGACATCTTCTCGCTTTGCAACAATTGTTCCTGCGTCCGGCGTAGGTCTTCATAAGCTTGCCTGGTCTCGTTGTAGAGCTGCACTTTTTCAATAGTGGTGGCCAGTTGGCGGCCCACGGCAATCATCACGCCTTGCTCAGACCGGGAAAACTCACGCGCAGCCCGGCTGCTGGTGGCCAGCACGCCCAGAATCCGGTCCTTACGCCACAAGACCACCCAAAGCCATGAACGCAGGCCTTCCAGCTCTACCGCTCTTTGCAGCACATCAGGCAAGCGCGGCAGGTCTTGTTGATCGATAATCTCTGCATGTTTGGCCTTGACTAAATCGATAAATGCCGGCGGCAGTACAACACTTTCGCTTTCCACCGCCCAGGTGGTGCGGTGCCCGTAGGAGGATTTCTTATTGAGCGTGTTCGTTTCCTCATCGAACAGGTAAACGGCAGCCGTGTCGGTGGAGAACAGCTCCACCATCTGCAGCATGATCAATTGCAGAATTTCGTCCAGGTCAAAAGACTGGTTAAACGTGACCGCGATATTATTCAGCACGTATAACTCGCGATTGCGCCGCCGGATCTCGTCTTCCGCGCGCTTCATTTCCGTTACATCCAGCACCACGCCCTGGTAGCGCTCAATCTTGCCGCTGGGAGCGCGCGTGGCAAAGCTGCTCTCAATCACGGTAATCTTGCGTCCATCTTTGCAGCGCAGCAGGAGCTCAAAATTTCTTACAAAGCCCTGCCGTGAGATTTCGCTCAGGAATTTCTTCCGGTCTTCTGTATCCACGTAAACAGACTGTGCCACATCCAGCTTAAGTATCTCCTCTTTGCTGTCATAGCCCAGCATGCGCACAAATGCTTCATTGCAGTCCAGAATGTTACCTTCCGGCGTGGAAAGGAACACGCCCTCATGCATGTGGTTAAAGAGTGAGGTGAAGCGTTCCTCAGCCGCTCTGGACTCTGTAATGTCCTTGATCACATGCACCGTGCCTACCCGGGCGTGATCTTCACCCGTGTACGCCGATGTGGAAACCACGGAATAGCCGCCAAAGCACGGATCTTCTTCCCCGGCACAATCAGCGTGCGCGCAATAAGGGCATCCGCTCCAGTTGGTGGCCGCGCCCGGCAATACCTCTTTACAAAGGTTGTGCACAACTTCATCCCGAGTGCGCTGCAGCCTTCCCAGCAAAGCGCCGTTGGCCCGCAAAATCCGGTAGTTCAGGTCATGGACAAGAATGCAGTCCGGGATAGAGTCAAACGTGCTCGCCCATTCATTGCGTGAATGCACCAGTTGTTGCAGCAGTTGGCGATTCTCCGCCGCCATTCCCAGCTGTTTGCCTGCCAGCTTGAGAAATTTCTTTTCGGGTACGGTATATTCGCGGAACCGGGGCATGCCCAGAACAAACATGCCAACCGGCGAATTCTTCCCTTCCACCGGTACGAGCAAAAGATGATGCATTCCTTCACTGGCCAGCGCTGCACGGATCTCTGGTATTGATTCGGCCGCCCGAAGAACGTAAACCTCGCCTTCACGCAGAGCAAAGCCGCTCACGCTTCGGGCCGTTTCAATGGTTGTAACTCTGTCCACGAAAGCCTGTGAGAGCCCGATGTGGGCGGCCAACTCCAGTCTGCCACCGCTAAGCGTGCGAAACCATGCGGCTTTCGCTCGCGTCAATCTTCTGAGTTCTTCCAGAATGGTGCCAACTGTGGGATCAAATTCACGCGAGTCGGAAATCTGATGCGTGATGGTATTGAGCGCGTCAAGCCTCTGCACCTGGGTCCGGGAATCTTCCAGCACGATTGTCATCATGCCCAGTCCCAGCAGTAAATCCAATACTAAGTCGGTGCCCACAATTTGATGGACATGACCCGCCGTATCTAGATGCAACAGAACCAGCATCACGGCCAGCAGCCAGCGCCCCAGGCTGGCCCTGCCCCAGGCAAAACGAACAAGCTGGGTTGAAGCGATGATTCCAACGGCTGAACAAAGAGCGAACGCGGTATAGTGCAGCCCCGGATAGGGTCGCCACAAAGAGTAGGCAATTTCCAGAGGCAATGCGGCGCTCAGGGCAATTACGGCCGGCAACAGCAGCTTTTGATGCGAAACGTAGAAGAAAACCGCGGCAGCGAAAAGCCCAACCGCAATGATGTGCGTGCTGTAAGCCAGAGCGGCCCAAAGCGGTCGGCCGGAGCTGGAAGCGCTCATGGCCAGAAACACTTTGGAGACGGTGAGCACGCTCCAACCAGCTATCCATGGAACCAGGTATTTTTCCCGGAAACTGCTGTACAAAAGTATTGCGCCTGCCAGCAGGATCAACAATGTCGACATTTCAGCCAGAAATGCCGATTGGAGGGTTAGGTTCATGGTCTATTCAACTGGGTTTCTTGGTCCGAGTAGGGGTAATCTCTGTATACCATGGATTCCCGGTTTTCAGCCCTTTTTTAAGGTGCTAGTACCATTGTATTTTCTGGAACTCTGGGTTACATTAATGCTCCCCCACAGGTAAACTTTCCGAAATGGCCACAGAGCGCATATTGGTTGTGGACGACGAAGAGCCGATCCGGGAGATCATCTCTTCCATGCTGAATGCCGCGGGGTACAAGACCCGGCAGGCAGCGTCCGGCATGGAAGCCCTGGCCATTCTAAATTCGACCGGCGAGTTCGAATTGATGCTGTCTGACCTTATGATGGCGGAACTCGACGGAATCGCTTTACTTGAGCGCTCGAAAGAAAAATACCCAGACATGCCGGTGATTATGGTCACCGCGGTCCATGACATTTCAGTAGCGCTGGCGGCCATCCGCAATGGCGCGTATGATTATCTACTGAAACCCTTTGAGCGTGAGCAACTTCTGGCCATGGTGCGGCGAGCCCTGGAGCATCGCCGCTTAAAACTGGAAAACCGGGCTTATCAGTCGAATCTTGAGTCCCTGGTTGCGGCCCGCACGGAGCAGCTTCGCCAGGCCATGACCGATCTTGAGCGCTCCTATGACATCACGCTGGAAGCTCTGGGCGATGCCCTTGATCTGAAAGATGCGGAAACCGAAGGTCACTCTAAACGGGTTACGGCGTTTACCATCGCCATCGCCCGGGCGATGGGGCTTTCAGGTGACAAGATTCGTGTCATCGCCCGCGGCGCCTTCCTGCATGACATCGGCAAAATGGCCATTCCAGACGCTATCCTGCGCAAGCCGGGCGCGCTCACTGAAGCTGAAACGGAAATCATGCGTGAGCACTGCTTCCGCGGATACCAGATGCTCAAGAAGATTCCGTTCCTGTCTGAAGCCTCTGAAATTGTGTACTCCCATCAGGAACGTTTTGACGGTACGGGTTACCCGCGCGGCTTGAGTGGGCAAAGCATACCTCTGGGCGCACGTATTTTCTCTATTGCGGACACGCTGGATGCCATCACCTCTGACCGGCCTTATCGCGCGGCCCAAACGATTCAGGTGGCTCGTGAAGAGGTAGAGCGGTTCTCCGGCCGCCAGTTTGATCCGGAAGTCGTGCGTGTCTTCCTGGAAATGCCCGATACCATCTGGGAAGATCTTCGCAAGGAGATCAATTCCCAGATTGATCATTTCACCTATCCCATGAAGCAAGTCGCGGCACTGGCCGGCACAAGCCGCACCACTTAATCTCAATTCCCCCTGCCTTCGATACGATTTTCAATCCCGAATGTGAATACCCCGCAGTGCTGCATTTTTCCGGCGGAGGCACTAAAATCACTGCTTACTTAGATTGGAAAGGTGCTCTATGGCGGCTGTACTCACGGATGCAGAAATCCAGAAGGAACTCACTTCTTTGAATGGCTGGCAACGTAACGGGAACGCGATTCAGCGGGTCTTCCGTTTTCCTGACTTCAAAGCGGCAATGCAGTTCGTAAACAAAATTGCTGAGGCGGCGGAACAGGCCAACCACCATCCTGACATCGATATTCGCTACAACACGGTCACTATGGCGCTGGTGTCACATGATTCAGGGGGCGTGACACAACGTGACGTTCGGATGGCCGGCACGATCAACAAAATAGCTGGTTAGCCTGGTTGTGCCTCTTCCAGAGCTTTGGCCACGCGATCCAGGTTCTGTTGGATCACTTCCAGTTGGTCTTCACAAAACTTGTTGAATTCGCCCAATGGATCGCCGTGTTCCATCAAATCGTCCAGAAAATGGCGAACGCGTTCGCGGCCCTTCTCGCTGGCGAATACCAGCGCCAGTCCACTTAAGCCCAGCAGTGTTGCGGGCAGAAACCAATTTTTCATGTCACATTCCCTTTCCGGGGGAATCGGCACTTGCTGACAATATGATGCTTCAAAATGGCCTCGAATTGTACTTCTGGCCAGTTACTTAGGTAATGTCCTGATTCCTGGAACCCGATGGCCGGATTCAGGGATCACCCTTAGGACGAGCCTTGGCTTTACAAAAATTGTGGATTCGAAAGCAGCATTTCTGGAACTTTTGCGCATCTCACGGGTCAAGACTTCTAATAAATCCATTGAGGTGGGAACGCCATGCAGGCAAAGTGGGCAGCCTCCGTTTGTGCCGTTGTGTTGATTCTTGGTCTGGGTGCGATTGGCCAGGAAAGCGGCAATCCCAACGATCCGATTCTTAAGACACGTCCTAATGACAGAAATACTCCGGCTCCGCAGCAAGGGCCGGCGGCTTACCCAGGACAGGGCAGCCCCTCTTCCACCTATGGCGCGCCAAATGCTATTCCTGATGGATCACGGTTCATCATCAAGCTGAAAGATACCCTTGACACTAAGAAGATGCAGGACGGCAAGCACTTTAAAGCCGAGCTTCGTGAGGATCTGGTGACGCCCAGCGGACTGATTATTCCCAAGGGCCGGACAATCAAGGGCCACGTAGGCCGATTTGAACACGGTTTTACGGGTTCCAAGATGCAGCTGGCGCTGGATGAAATCGAGACCCGAAACGGATGGGTTCCGCTGATTGGGACCGTCACCGGCGTTCCCGGAGATCCTTCCATCAAGGCCTCTGGTGAAGAAGGCGAAGTCTACCGCAAAGGTCCGGACAAGAGAAAAGTGATTACTGATGCGGCTATTGGCGCAACTGTGGGCGCGGTTTCTGGATCGGTGATCGGCGGGAAAAAGGGCGCGGCTATTGGCGCTGCAGCGGGCGCTGGTCTGGGAACTGGAACCAGTTATCTCTTTAAAGGCGGTGAGATGAAGCTGGAGAAAGGCACGCAGCTTGAAGTCCGTCTTGACCGCGATCTAGTCGTTCCAACTCACTAAGACCATCACATCGAAGGGCCATGGACGCGGTTAGAGGTCATAACCGTCATTCATGGCCCTAAGTGTTGCCTCAAGCGCAAAATATTTTAAAGGGCAAAGTTTCCTTAAGTTTCGTCTTCCACCGACACTTAGTCGCAGAAATCGCGTCTAAGTTACTATGACTCCACGCTCCCAAGGGCGCCGTTCTGATACCGCGGGACACAACTTCGGAATTTTTATGCTCGTCGTGGTCTTCTTCCTGATCTTGCTTCTGTGGTATTTCAAAGGCCATGAGAGTTCCCAGCCGCTACCGCAGCGGCCACCGGGAATACTCTACGCGCGCTGAGACGACGGCTCGGGCGTTAAAATTTGCCCTTTTCAGTCTTGCCAGCTACACTCACCTGTTTTCTTCAGGCACGTCTAAATAAGATCGCGTCTTGCCAATTCCTTTAGGTGGAGTGTGTCACCATGCTGCTGCGTCGCACCTCGTCTTTCTTAATCGTCGTAATGGTCCTTTCGCTCTGTGCTACCGGCCAAAGAAACCGCCCACCAGCTCCTGCGTCCGCGGCCAGTCCTGCTGAACCAGCCAAGCCCTCCGGCACTGCCGCCGCCGAAGCAAAGAAAGAACAACCGGAAGTTCCACCAGTAGTCACCCACCATGAAATCCATGTTGGCGGCAAAACGCTGCATTACACCGCCACCACGGGAATGATGCCACTCAAGAACAATGACACCGGCGAGGTTGAAGCTCACATCTTCTTTATCGCCTATACGCTCGACGGCCAGAACGAGCACCGGCCGCTGACTTTCTCTTTCAATGGCGGTCCAGGTTCCGCGTCAGTCTGGCTTCACATGGGAGCCATTGGTCCCAAGCGCGTGCGCATGCAGCCCAACGGCATGATGCCTCCTCCGCCATATCAATTGGTGGATAACGAGCAAACCTGGCTTGACCAGACCGATCTTGTTTTCATTGACCCGGTGGGCACTGGCTACAGCCGCGCCGTAAAACGCGATCAGACTAAAAAATTCCTCGGCCTGCGCGGCGACATCGAGTCCGTGGGTGAGTTCATCCGTCTGTATCTCGGACGTTATGAGCGCTGGTCCTCTCCACTCTTCATGGTGGGTGAAAGCTACGGCACCACGCGCGCTGCCGGTCTTTCTGGCTACCTGGTGGAACATGGCATCGCTTTCAATGGAATCATGCTGATCTCCAGCATCCTGAATTTCCAGACCACTGACGGCTCTCCCGGCAATGATCTTCCCTTCATTCTCTTTCTGCCGACTTACGCCAGCGCCGCGTGGTATCACAAAAAGCTGGGTCCTGAGTATGAGCAGAATTTTGACAAGCTCCGAGCTGAAGTTGAGCAATGGGCCGCCGGCCCGTATGCGGATGCGCTGGCTAAAGGCGACCGCCTTACGCCGCAAGAACGACAAGACGTGATCGATCATCTGGCGCGCTACACCGGCCTGAGCAAGACCTATATAGACGAAAGCAATCTCCGCATTGAGGAATCGCATTTCACCAAAGAGCTTTTGCGCGACAAGAGACTGACTATCGGTCGGCTCGACAGCCGTTTCACCGGCACTTCAAGTTCTAACGTCGATGACACCGCCAGCTTCGATCCCAGCATGAGCGCGATTCGTCCACCATACACAGCCATGTTCAATCAATATGTGCGCAGTGAACTCGGCTACAAATCAGATCTGGAGTATTACATCCTGGGCGGCGGCTTCCGTTTCGATGAATGGGATTGGGGCGTCCAGCGCGGCGGCTTCCCTGATACCGCCCGCTCGCTGAAAGACGCCTTTGACAAGAACCCCTTCATGAAGCTTTTTGTCGGCTCCGGCTATTTCGATCTGGCAACGCCATATTTCGCCACGCAATATACGCTCAACCACATGAATCTTGACCAGGCGCAGCATGCCAAGGTAAGCCTTGGATATTACGGCGCTGGACACATGATGTATATCCAGGATTCGTCGCTGGCGGATCTGAAGAGGGACGTGGGGACGTTTATTGCGAACGCGCTGAAGTGAGATTTGGATTTGGTAAGGGCTTGGCGAATGATCAAGCCCTTTATTCATTCAACTTCAGTTCTTGGATAGTAGAAGCATCCGTTTGCCTTACGGCCCACCACCCCAATAGCGCGATTATCACCAGTGCTGCGAACACACTAACAATCTCATTCAAAAAACCTGTTAATGGAATCACGCTCTGACAGAGCCTCCAAAGACCATAAACAAAGCATGACACGATGCCGCACGCCGTTATAGCGCTCCTGACAACCCGTTCAGAGTCCTCCACTGAGGTTTTACAAACTTGGCCATATCCGCAAAAAATGCATATCCGGCAGCCAGCAATAAACCTTTCTGCAGGTTAAGGTGCCACAGGTTACCGAACAGGAATGCGCCAACATAGCCTAACCGATAAATCATCTCGTAGGACCAGCCAAAAAGATGAGCAAACTCCTTGCGCATGCCGCCGAATGGAGGGGCCACTTTGATGAACAAAACAACGCCCAACGCAACCATATCGGCAAACAATCCCAGCTGTCTCATAGGGCTTGAATGATTCAAATTGCGCAAAAGGTCATATAGGAGCAACACTATCAAGGTAGGACAAAACGCGCGAATGAAGTTGCGCGTGACTGTCCAAGGCATCCACGAATCCATAACGCTCCTTGCACCGGACACCGCGGTGGCAGTCCCGGTTCGGCAGCAAGGGGGTATCTATTCTGCCTGGAACACAATTCTCGCCTATTTTTTCAATTACAAACCTGTAATTTTTAACGCCGCTAAATTACGATCTGCGTTGAGCTTAGCGCGTGAATTCGCATATAGGCATCTTCAAGGTCTGGCAAATGGTTTCTCCAGATCTTGGCTTTGCGGCGTAAACAGTTCTGCTCCGTTCTCCGTGATGTGCATGTCGTCTTCCAGGCGCACGCCGAATTCGCCCCGGATATAAATTCCCGGCTCGTCACTGAAAGTCATATTCGGGGCCAGTGGCAGAGTATTGCCGCGGACTAGATAAGGCCATTCATGCCCGTCCATTCCAATCCCGTGTCCCACGCGATGCGTGAAATGTTTGTAGTCTGGACCGTAACCGGCGTCGGTGATCACTTTGCGCGCTGCGGCGTCAACCGCCTGGCACTCGACGCCGGGCTTTGCCGCAGCCAGCGCCGCGGATTGCGCCTTGTGCACGATGTCAAACACCTGCTTCATCTTGTCTGTCGGCTTGCCCAGCACGACAGTGCGGCTGATGTCGGATTCATAGCCTTCCACGACGCAACCGCCATCCATCAAGAGGATCGTACCTTCACGAATCACCTGCGGTTTGGCTGAGCCGTGCGGCAGGGCGGAGTTCTCACCCACCTGTATGCTCGCGCCACCCTGAAAGCCCTGCTGTGAGTGCGCGGCTTGAACCATGGCGCCGAAATCGTTCTGTGTCATGCCTTCTTTGGTGGAGCGATAAGCCGCCTCGTAGGCCGCAAGAGTAACTTCATTCGCCAGCTTCATCAACTGCAGTTCGTGCTGACTCTTGATCATCCGGCAGCCTGCCGTGACAGGCGTGGCGCTTACCAGGTGCAGGCCCGGCGCGGCTTTGCTCAGCCCTTCACTGAAAACATAGCGGACAGTCTCTTCCATCCCGATGTTTCCCGTCGTAAGGTTTCTATCTTTAAGCCCTTCGGCAATCCGCTGATAAGGGCTTTCATCTTCCTGCCACGTGCGGACTTCCGCGTTGTTTCCGCCAGGGCCGCCGGCAATCTGCTCACGCGCGCGGTCTTCTTCAAACGCCGGGCAGACGTAAAACGGATTCCCTTTCACCGGCAGAATCACCGCAAACAGCCGCTCGCTCATCCACCAGTGAATGTTGGTGAAATAAACCAATGAAGTTCCGCCCATCACCATGATGGCGTCAATCTTGTTTTCCGACATCAGTTGCCGTGCCCGCTCCATCCTCTGCTCGCGTTCAGCGGTGGTAATGGGCTGAGCTTCGCCCTTGCGCGATTTCAACTTTGCGATCGCATCAGGCTGTTTGCTTTTGTGGTCGTGGCCAGCGCCAAACGCCACCCCCGGCTGCGCCAGCGTTACAGTCGTTGCGAGTCCAGCGTTCTGAAGAAAACTGCGGCGAGAAAATTTCATCGGATCAAGGGCTCCTTAGGAATCTTGCGGTCTTTCTGAATCCCGAACGCGGCGGATTTGCGTGTGATCTCTACGTTCCTCTACGCTTTTCAAGCGTCACGATCTGTTACCGAAAACTCTTCGCTATTATAGAGATCCCTCGCTCCGCTCGGGACGTCGGGAAAGTTAATTCCCTGCGGCCGACTGAGTGTACTTCTTCACGTCCGCCGGCGTTCCCTTCAACAGATCGCGCAGAATCGTAACCTCGGCCGTCATACCAGTTTTTATGGACGGTTCCGCAACAGGAGCGAACAGTGGCGAGTGATTGCTTGGCAACTGTTTGCCCGCTGACTTGGCTTCCGCCAGCTTCTGTGGATCGGCAACGCCGAGCGTGAAATAAAACGATGGCACTCCCTGCTCCACAAAATATGCGTAATCTTCTGATGTCATGATCGGATCTTCCGTCACCACACTTCCCTTGCCCAGCACACCCTCCAGAGTCGCCGCCAGATGCCTGGTCAACACTGGATCGTTAGAGACAGCGCCTGTCGATTCATATTTTTCCACCAGTGGCATCTTCTCGGCGCCGGCAGCCATGGCTTCACCTTTGGCTACGCGTTCAATCGATGCCAGCAGGTGCTGACGCACCTCAGGTTTGAATGAACGAACAGTGAATCCCATCTGCGCGTCGTCAGGAATGATGTTGTTTTTAGTTCCTGCCTGAATGTAGCCAATGGTGATCACTGCCGCGTCGCCCGGCTTAATTTCCCGCGAAATAATCGACTGCACCGTCACGGCAATCCGAGCTGCGATCAGCACAGGGTCGATGGTGGTGTGAGGCTGCGCTCCATGTCCGCCCTTTCCGTAAACGGTGATGCGAATGGAATCCGCCGCCGCCTTGGCATAGCCGGGAGTGATCCCGACCTTGCCGACGGGAAGATTGTTTGTGTCATGCAGCGCAATGCCGACATCCGGTTTTGGAAAGCGCGTGAAAAGCCCGTCTTTAATCATCTTGTCTGCGCCGGTAATGGTTTCTTCCGCAGGCTGGCCAATCAGCATCAGCGTTCCGTGCCATGAATCCTTGTTATGCACCATGATGGAAGCGGTCCCAAACAAAGCCGCCATGTGAACATCATGCCCGCAAGCGTGCATCACGCCTACGTCGCGTCCGCTGTCATCTTTTGCGCGAACTTTACTGGCATACGGCAGCCCCGTTTTCTCTTCCACAGGCAGCGCGTCCAACTCGGTACGCAGCATCACGGTTGGGCCGGGACCATTCTTAAGGATGGCGACGACGCCGGTCCCGCCCACATGTTCCGTGACTTCATAGCCTAGCGTGCGCAAGCGGTTCGCCAGCTCCGCGGCTGTCCTCGTCTCATGCGATGAAAGTTCAGGATGCTGGTGCAGATCCAGATGCAAACTCTGCGCTTCTGGAAGCACGGAGCTGACCTGTTTATCGAGCGGCGAATTCTGCACCGAAGCACGCACCGCTATGAGAGAAAGAAGCAACACTGAAAATGCGACAATCTTGAAACCACGCAAGCGACTGATCGAAGGCATGGCACTCTCCTTTTCGACTGGATAGAGTACCACCCCGGTTCCAAAGCACAACATCGGCTCTGGAAAATTGACGAACTTACTCGTCCCTGAGGGCCTCAATTGGTTCAACCGCCGCAGCCCGTCGTGCTGGAATAGCTGCCGCCAAAGCCCCCACCACGATCAACACGACCGCCACGCCGGCATAGGTCCAGGCATCCAGAGGCTTCACTTGATAGAGGAAGGCTTTCACCAACCGTCCTGCCCACAACGCGCATATGACGCCCAGCACCAGGCCAGCCAGGACAAACGTCAAACCTTGTTTCAGGAACATGCCAAGAATCTTTTCGCGCGTGGAGCCCAATGCCAGCCGAACGCCAATTTCGCGCCTGCGATAGCTCACCAACTGGGCCAGAACTCCATACAGTCCTGCAATCACCATCAGAACGGCCATACCGGCAAATGAGCCTGTAAGGTAGAGTCCCAGCCGCTGGCTGAAATTGCTGCCATCCACTGCCTGCTGCATGGTTTGAAAATTATCCAGAGCGAAGTCTGGAGCGGTCTGCCGGAAAACGTCTCGCATTGCCGGCGCCACGGCAATATTTCCGCGGGTCTTTACGGCGAAAAAGACAATCGTCTTGATCAGAAGCTGGTAATAGATTGAAGTGGTTGGCACCTGTTCATATGGCACTAGAAGCAGAGGCTTGGGCGGATGTGACACGCCATTGTCCACCTGATCGCCAACAATCCCGACAATGGTATATGGCTTAATAGCTCCAGTGTCTTCGCCGCCCAGGTCTATTTGTTGTCCTAGTGGGTCTTTCCCCGCAAAATACTTGCGCGCCAATGTTTCATTGATCACCATAACGTAGGGCGCATTTGCGCTGTCGTCATTGGTGATCATCCTGCCACGGACAACCGGCGTTCCCATGAGCCGTTCATATCCCTCACTCACTGCGGAAATCCTGGCCTCTAGAGCGTGTGCGGGGTCTTTCGGCTGACCAACCACGACGAAGCTGGTATTCATGTCGATACCGGAAAGAGGAGGAGAGGTAATGAGCGCTGCTTCCTGTACCCCGGGCACATGCCTCATCCGTTCCAGGACTGGCTGATAAAAGAGCGTTGCCACTGAGGTTGAGGATGGCTCGTTGCTCTTCGACGCGCTCATATTTGCGAAACCTGAGGCATCGGCCGGCATGGACATGAAGGTGGTCACGCGCGTCACATCAAAGCCCAGCTTGGTGTGCTCCAGGTTCCACAGCGTGTGAAAAAGCAGACCGGTGGCGATCAACAACAGAGTTGAAAGGGCCACTTCTGCCGCAACCAGCCAGCCGCTTACGCGCGAGCTGATGGAGCGCGACCCCAGGCCCCGCGACGCAGCCTGCAGCGCGGGTTGGGGATCAGTCCGAGCTACAAAGAGTGCAGGCAGAACTGAGGTCAACACGGTGGTAAGGGTTGCGATTCCTGCAAGGGCCAGCAATACCGGCCAATGGATCGCGATGGTCTCATCGCGCGGGATTGTGTCGGGGGGCAATTTATGAATCAGGCTGATTGCAAGCCGCGCTATACCCAGTCCGAAAACACATCCCAGGATACTCAATAGTCCGCCTTCTACAAAAAGTTGACGCACTAGGCGGAACTGCCCGGCTCCTAACGCGGAGCGCACAGCAAACTCCTGCTGACGGCCCAGACACCGCGCAATCAAGAGATTCGCCACGTTTCCGCAGGCGATCAACAGAACGAGACCCAGTGCAATGACCAAAGCGAGCAAAACGTCGCGCACTGAACCCGTCAGCATCTCCTGGTAGCTGGCAATCCGAAAAGCAATATCTTTGCCCTTCTCTGGGTCCGTTTGATGGATGTATTGCGCAATCGAAGCCAACTCGGCTTTCGCTTGCCCCATTGCAACGCCAGGTTTCAGCCCTGCAACGATATAAAAAAAGTGACTCCCTCGATCCTTTTGCATCTCAGTTGTCGGCTGAATTGGTAACCACAACCCTTTGTGCAAGTCCTGTCCCATTATTTCCGGAAAATGAAAGCTCGCAGGCATCACTCCCACCACAGTCCGCGCTTTGCCATTGACACGAATTGTCTTGCCCGCGATTTGCTGGTCGGCATTGAACGCTTGCTTCCATAGTCCTTCAGAAAGAAGCACTACCTGCGGGCCGCCGGACTGGCCTTCATCCTCGGTAAACGTCCGGCCCAGAAGCGGCTGAACGCCAAGCAGCTTAAAGGCATTCGGCGTAATGCCGGGTGTAACTACACTCACTGAGCCTTCTTTACCCTGTACCACGCCTACGTCCTCTGAAAACAGGGCGACACTTTCCAATTTTTGCGCTTGATCGCGAACGTCGCGGTAGGTGACCCATGAAGTGGATTGAAAGCTGTCTCCCTCCGCCGGCCCAATGTAGACCATTCGATCAGAATGCTGGTAAGGCAGTGGCCGCAAGAGCACGCTCTCAATTACCGTGAACATGGCCGTGTTTGCTCCGATTCCAAGGGCCAAAGTTATTACCGCCAGCACGGCAAAACCCGGGGCCTTGCGCAACTGCCGCGCAGCATAGCGGAGTTCCTGGAGCAATGAATTCATACATGCCTCCCGCCGAAGTTGATGAACCCCATAGTTTAATCCCAGCAGTGAGTGAACGGTCGAACAGAGCAAACATCGTGGGCCCAAACCGTTAATTTCAGAGGGGAACTGCTGAGTCAGAGCAGCTGTGGCAACCTGCTTCCAGCAGCAGCTATCACATGCTCAGATTAATAGCCTTCCGTGCGTCTGCACGCAGGCTTCGGGCCCAGGAGTTTCCATGTTGTATCGTCGTGCTGCAGGATTTTGCTGTGTAGTCCTTCTCTCTTTGTTGATGTCCGCGTGCCAGGGGCTGGGCGGAGGTCCCGCGCCAACTCCCACACCTACGCCGGGGAGCTTGAATTCAATTAACCACATTGTGCTTTTCATGCAGGAGAACCGCTCCTTCGATACCTACTTCGGTCAATTGAACGCATACCGGGCAAAACAGACTCCGCCTCTGCCCCAGGACGTTGATACATGGACTTCCGGAACGGACAAGACTCCGACAAACGTCTCTACTCCCAGCTATGACCCAGATACCGGAAAGGCAGGACCGCCCATCAAAGCATTCCACATGCAGAGCGCATGTTCAGAAAACCTGACGCCTTCATGGAATGAAACTCACCGAATATTCAACTTCTCCGGTCCTTTCACCATGAATGGCAATGCTTTCATAGAGGGAAAGTTTGCGCATGATGAGTTTATGAACGGCGTGCCGAATTTTACGGACTTCACCGGCAAGCGCGCCATGGGTTATTACGACGACAGCAATCTGCCTTTTTACTACTTCATCGCATCGAATTTTGCGACATCCGACCGTTGGTTTTCTCCGGCTCCCACGCGCACGCATCCGAACCGCTTTTACTGGATGGCCGCCACCTCGCAAGGTCTTGTGGTGCCTCCGCTTCAGCAAATAACGGCGAAAACAATCTTTGAGGTGATGGACAACAACCACATCTCCTGGAAGATCTATACGACGGATGGGCATACGTACTTCTCTTATTTCTCTTATTTCAACGCGCACCACGCGAACGTGGTCCCGCTCAGCCAATATTTTTCTGACGTGAAAAACGGCACGCTGCCTCAGGTTGCGTACATAGAAACCGGTATCGAGGTGAATGACACCAGCAGCAGCGGCGTCGATGAGCACCCGAAAAGCAATGTTCAACTGGGTGCGCAATTCGCCGCGAAACTTATCAATGCACTCATGAACAGCCCATCGTGGAAAGATACTGTCATGATTGAAACGTTTGACGAAGGCGGGGGGCTGTACGACCACGTTCCGCCAATTCCTGTTCCCAGTCCGGACGGTATACCGCCAATTATGCCGGCAACGAACCAGCCGGGCGACTTTACCCTGACCGGCTTCCGGGTGCCGCTCATGGTCATCTCGCCGTTTTCCAAGAAGAATTTCGTATCTCACACCCCGATGGATTACACCGCGGCGCTCAAGCTGATTGAAACACGGTTTAAGTTGCCCGCTCTTACCAAGAGAGACTTTTCCATGCCAGATATGACCGAGTTCTTCGATTTCACTACCGATACTGGGCCGTGGGCTACCCCTCCCACGCCTCCTACGCAGCCGGTGAACCTGCCTTGTACTTTTGGTGTTCCGATAGGATGAAGACACTGGTCGCCAAATGAAAGCAGTTTCGCGGCGTTTTAAAGCGTCGCGAATTTGTTTTTTTACGAAAGCTAATGCTGCCCCCGCGTTGCGTCCTCTCATCAGTGATGAGGTGTGATGAGGCTCACAGTTTGACGCGGCCAAATTCACGTTTCATAATATAGAGTTTGCCTAGCAATCTGATCGGAGCATAGCAGTACATGGCTAGCATTGCCTCGCCTGTCGAGCGCGGAGTCCCCCCGATTCGTGCCGGTAAAGGCCACTCGTTTCTCCTTCGTCGCCTGCATTCGTTAAGCGGGATCATCCCGGTTGGCGCGTTTCTGCTTGAGCATTTCATCTCAAACGCATTTGCTACCAATGGCCCAAAGGCGTATGCCGACCAGGTGAAATTTCTCACCGGGTTACCGTTTGTGCCCGTATTGGAGACAGTCGGAATTTATATTCCGCTGCTTTATCACGCTCTATACGGCTTTTACATCTGGTTCCGCGGTGAATCGAATGTGAGCGATTATCCGTGGGCGGGAAATTTCATGTATGCCGCGCAGCGCTGGACCGGCGCAATCGCTTTCGTTTACATCGTGTGGCACACCTACACAATGCGTTTCACGGGGATCCATCTTTTAACGAATTCAGACGCCGCCTTTCACAAGGTGCAAATGGAATTGCAGCATTGGTGGGCAGGGGTGTTTTATCTGATTGGGATCATTGCCGCATCATGGCACTTTGCTTACGGCATATATCTTTTCTGCGCAAAATGGGGCATCACCGTGAGCGAGAGATCGCGCAAATGGATGGGCCGGGCATGCACGGTGCTTGCTCTCACTTTGATTATCGTCGGATGGGTCACCATGGCGGCATTTTTCCGGCCACAGTGGAAGAACACCCCGGCTGAACTTCCAGCGCAGCAAAGCGCGGAGCAAAGCAGACATTAGGAACTGAACCACAAAGGACACGAAGGAACACAAAGGAAGGGATGAATCGGTCGCGAATCTTTGACTCTGGATTCTGAACTTTCAAGCGTCTTTTTAGCTCGTACGAAAAATGAAGCAAAGCGGAAACATTCCTTCGTGCCCTTTGTGGTTAAAAAAGATTTATGGCAACGACACCAAAAATTATCGTGGTAGGCGGCGGGCTAGCAGGGCTGGCTGCGACTATCAAGATTGCAGAAGCCGGCGGTCACGTCGATTTGTTTTCCATCGTGCCGGTCAAACGATCGCATTCCGTATGCGCGCAGGGCGGCATCAATGCCGCCAAGAACCTTAAGGGAGAAGGCGACACGCCCTGGCAGCACTTTGACGACACTATTTACGGTGGAGACTTCCTCGCGAACCAACCACCGGTGAAGGCCATGTGCGAGGCTGCGCCAGCGATCATCGATTTGCTTGACCGTATGGGCGTCACTTTCAACCGCACGCCTGAGGGGTTGCTGGATTTCCGTCGCTTTGGCGGCACTCTTTTCAATCGCACGGCATTTGCCGGGGCTACCACGGGCCAGCAGCTTCTTTATGCCTTGGACGAGCAGGTTCGCCGCTATGAAGCCGAAGGCAAGGTCACTAAATACGAGCATTGGGAGTTCCTGAGCGCAGTCCTGGACACGAATCGCGTCTGCCGTGGCATCTGCGCCATGGATCTGCGCAGCATGGAAGTTTGCACATTTCCTGCCGACGCCATCATCATGGCAACCGGCGGCATCGGGGCGATTTTTGGCAAATCGACCAACTCCGTTGTCTGCACCGGATCGGCACAGTCCGCGCTGTACCAGCAGGGCTGTTATTACGCTAACGGTGAATTCATCCAGGTTCATCCCACGTCAATTCCCGGCGAGGACAAGCTGCGGTTGATGTCGGAGTCGGCGCGCGGTGAAGGCGGCCGGGTCTGGGTGCCAAAGACCAAAGGCGACAAGCGCGACTGGAAGAGCATTCCTGAATCCGAGCGCTGGTATTTTTTGGAAGAGTGGTATCCGAAATACGGCAATTTGGTCCCGCGTGATGTGGCTACCCGTGCGATTCACAAAGTTGTGTACGAGCACGACCTTGGCATTGATGGCCAGCCGATGGTCTATCTTGATCTAACACACATTGATCGTGAAACACTCAATCGCAAGCTTGAAGGCATTCTGGAAATTTACGAGAAGTTTGTGGGCGACGATCCCCGCGACGTCCCCATGAAGATTTTCCCCGGAATGCATTACACCATGGGCGGCCTTTGGGTGGATTTCAATCAGGCCACTAACATCAAAGGCATCTTTGCCGCCGGCGAATGCGAATACGGTTACCACGGTGCAAATCGGCTGGGAGCGAACTCTCTGGTTTCGTGCATCTATGGAGGCTTCGTGGCGGGCCCGCAAGCAATTCTGTACGCCAAGAACAATAGCAAGTCTGCTGATGGCGTGAGCAGCACGGTATTTGATTCCGAACGCAAGCGTCAGGAAGAGGCCAACGCAGCACTACTAACTTCAAATGGCACAGAGAACCCGTTCCGCCTGTGGCGGGAACTAGGCGAACTGATGACGCGCAACTGTACCGTCATCCGCTACAACAAAAACCTGCAACAGACTGACGCCAAGCTGGTTGAGTTCCTGGAACGATTCAACAACATCAACCTGAGCGACAAGAGCCAGTGGGCCAATACTTCGTTTGTCTTTACGCGGCAGCTCTACAATATGCTGCAGCTCTCGCGTGTGATTGCGCAGGGAGCGGCCATGCGGAATGAATCACGCGGCGCGCACTACAAGCCGGACTTCCCTGACCGCGACGACAAGAATTTCCTGAAGACTACCAAGGCTTACTTTGCGCCCGATGCCGACGAGCCCCGGTTTGAATTTGAGCCAGTGGACATTTCTCTGCTGCCGCCAAGGCCGCGGCGGTATGACATGGCGAAGTAGTTGTGAAATCCCAAGCGCAAGCGAGGGAACCCTTTAGCCTGAAGGGTCTTGGAATAGTTCGGGGTTCGACAAGTGTGGGAAATGAGGATGCAAGAGCCGGTAGGGATCGCTCGCTCCGCCCGGGATGTTGAAAATGGATCAGCCACAGCGCAGTACATCGCCGAAGTTTTACAAGAATGCCGCGATTCTGTTCTTTGTGATCGGCTGCGTGCTGGTTTGGCAGGCCATTGTGCATCATGATTGGATTTTTGGCGCGTTTGCGGGAATCACATTTCTCAATGCACTCATGACCACGTTGAAGCTCATTTCGCTACGGGAGACAAAACAATAATGACCCAGTCTGGCGCAAAGACCGTCATTCTCAAGATCAAACGCCAGGAGAATCCCAAATCCAGCCCACGCTGGGAAGAATTTGAGCTCACCTGGAAGCCGGGGATGAACGTGATTTCTGCCATGATGGAAATCGCCGCCAATCCCGTGACGCGTGACGGCAAAACCACCACACCCATTGCTTACGATTCCAACTGTTTGGAAGAAGTCTGCGGGTCCTGCGCCATGCTGATCAATGGCAAAGCGCGCATGGCTTGCTCGGCTCTGGTCGATAAGCTGGAGCAGCCAATCCGCCTGGAACCCTTCAGCAAGTTCCCTGTCGTTCGCGATTTGGCCGTTGACCGCAGCGTGATCTTTGAGAACCTGAAAGCCGTGAAAGCCTGGGTGCCGATCGATGGCACGTATGATCTCGGGGCAGGTCTGCGTATCTCTCCCACCGAACAGGAAGAGGCCTACCCAGTCTCGCGGTGCATTTCCTGCTGCTGCTGTATGGAAGCTTGCCCTCAGTTCAATGAGAGCACCGGCTTTGTTGGCGCCGCGACCATCGCGCAAGTTCGACTGTTCAACCAGCATCCTACTGGAAAAGCGCTCAAGCACGAGCGTCTGCAGGCGTTGATGGGCGATGGCGGCATTCAGGAGTGCGGCTTCGCCCAGAACTGCGTTGAGGTGTGCCCCAAAGACATTCCGCTCACCAAAGCCATTGCCGATACAGGCCGTGAGGTCATGAAGCAGGCGATCAAAGATTTCTTCCGCGGCTAACTGTCAAAAAGAATTATTGCGCGACTGATGTTGCTGCAATGTCCTTGATTAGGCTCTCTGTGTTTGCCGCTACATCTCCGCCGGATGGAAATTTATTCGTCTCATAGTCTGAAAGCACGTTAATGTCATCTACAAATTCGTTATAGTCGGCGGTCGTAGGATGCAGCCGCAACTGTGATCGGACAAGCAGCGCGGAACTCTGTCCGAACAGGGCACGGTAATAGTCAGCGCGCTGGTTGATCGGAATGACCTTGGGAACGCCCACCACACATGTAACAATAATCGAGACGATACCTGCGGCGATGCTTTTGCGCATGAATCCGGCAATAGCGGAAGCCGCGGCCAGCACAATGCCAGCCAGAAGCAGCGTTGTGGCAAGCACGCCGTAATGGTTCATGCTGCTCTCATAACGGTTTTTGTAAGTCTGCAATACATTTTGTATCTGCTTCCAGTCCTGGGCCGTCACAGGTTGTGACTCTACTGCACGTGCCTTTTTCTGTGCATCGTCAGCGGCATTTTGCGCGGAAGCAACCTGCTGCTGTGCCTTGGCAGCATCTGCCTGGGCCGCTGGACTCTTGTCCGTCTCCGCTTTTGCAATTGCCTTCTGCACGTTTTCACTGACAAGCAAGAGTCGCTTGCGGGCATCCACAGCCTGGTTCTGCGCCGCCTGTGCTTCAGGATTTACACGGATTGCGTGCAGGTGCAAAGCCGGAGCCGATTGCATGGCGAGGGCCGCGGTTCCGGAAGTGGCGAGCAACAACAAAATCAGGAATCTCAGCTTCATGGTAGTAGTAGCCTTTCTATGGCAAGACTTGGAATGTGCTGGGCATCGATCATCGGGATAGTGCCGGAGAATAACACATCGTTTCACGCTGGCGTATACGCATGGCATCAGTGAAAATCAGGTGGGTGCGAGGATACAAAGAGGCATCTCCGCGCGGAAAAGCGAGACCCATTGCAATGATATTTCCTCGTCCAGAACAAGCGCTGAAGGCATAACCAAATTCATCAGCCAACTTGTGCTCCATCCGCCAATCGGCGAGATAGGATCGTTCGTTAAATGTGCGGTTTGTCTCAAATAGAGACGCATTTTAGGCTGTTTCGAAGGCCAGATCATCGATCAAAAAAAATTTAGGCGAACAGGGCTGGAAACTAGCAAATTTTGTCAGACAGCCTAAGCTGTTGATTACCAAAGTCTCTGCTTGCAAATGGTCCAGGGTTCCGTAAATTTGTGAAAATTCAGGTAAATAGCTGGGTACAGATGCGGCAGCTCTGGTTTAAAATTTGTCATCTAATGCCGATGTTGGGAGTGTCTGACATCTGCACCGAAACAGGACCCGATGAGCGCTAAGAAGATCTTAATCACTTCGTCGATTTGCCTGATGGCGCTAGCCGCCACAGTGCCGGCTTTTGCCACCAGCCGCTATACCACCACCCGTCACCATCGCGGACACGTTCGCCGCGTGGCATGGAACCCCGTTCTGAAAGGCTCTATGGATTCCATGGTCCGCCAGAATGAAGAAATTGATCGCTTGCAACTTCCGCGTATTGCGGACAATGACCAGTTGCTTGAACTCGAGCGCACACAGGAGTTAGTGCCGATCCAGGAAACCCGTGCATTGCACGTGAGTCCGTCCCTGCAGGCCGACAAGAAATATTGCCGTCCCTGGTGCAATCAGTTTCTCCAGGACATGAGCGAAGCGTACTACAAAGAATTTCGCACGCCGCTACAGGTTAATTCCGCAGTGCGCACCATGGAGCAGCAGCAGAAGCTGCGCCGCCACAATGGCAATGCGGCGCCGGAAGTTGGCGAACATGCCTCTTCTCACCTGGCCGGCATCACGATTGACCTGGCCAAGCGCGGACTGACGCGCGCCCAGCATGCATGGATTGAAGAATACCTGAAGAACCTGCGCGATCAGGGCTTGGTAGAAGCCGCGGAAGAGCGCCGTCAGGCGTGCTTCCACGTGATGGTTTCAGACCGCTATACCGAATGGCGTGAAGCGAACCAACTGGCTGATAAAATTGCCAGAGAATGAACCTAAAACATTCGCTGATCTGTGTTCTTCTGCTTTCAGGCTTAACGCTCGCACAACATCCAGCTCCTCATAAAAAACCTGCCAGGGCCGCTCGTGCATTGCGGCCTAAGGCTGATCCCGTCGCGGCCATCCACCAGTCTACCCTCATCGTAGATACTCACGCGGACACGCCTCAACGCTTCCTGGACGAAAACTTCGATCTCGGCCAGAACACGCCCGTAGCCGAAGGCCACATCGATCTGGACAAGATCAAGCAGGGTAATCTGGGAGCGGAGTTTTTCTCCATCTGGGTAGAACCGGAGTTCAAGGGCCATTACAGCCAACGCGCCATGGACCTGATTGACAGCGTTTACCAGCAGGCAGCACGGCATCCTGACAAAATGACAATGGCATTCTCTGCCGACGATATCGCCCGCGCGCGCGACCAGCACAAATTCGCCGCGCTGATGGGTATTGAAGGCGGCCATGCCATTGAAAATGACATGCGTCTGCTGCGCGATTTTTATCGCATGGGCGTCCGCTACATGACGCTGACATGGTCGAACACCAATGAGTGGGCCGACTCCTCCGGCGACATTCAGGATCCCAACGTCAAGCACCACAACGGCATGACGGACTTTGGGAAAGACGTGGTCCGTGAGATGAACCGGCTGGGCATGATCGTGGACATCTCCCACGTTTCCGATGCTACGTTTTATCAGGCACTACTGGTCAGCCAGGCGCCGGTGATCGCGTCGCATTCTTCGTCGCGCGAGCTGACCAACCAGCCGCGCAACATGACTGACGACATGCTCCGCGCCATGACCAATAACGGCGGCGTGGTCATGGTGAATTTCTATTCCGCGTTTATCGATGAGAACTACCGCAAGGCGTCGTCTGATCCTGAAAAGATTAAACAGCGCGATGCCGAGGTCGAAGCATACAAGAAAGCTCATCCCCATCCCGATGGCAGTCCGGTGACATACGACGAAACGGCAGCCATTGAAAAGAAGTGGGCGGCACAGTTTCCGCGTCCGCCGCTGAAGTCGTTAATCGACCACATAGATCACATCGCCAAAGTTGCGGGGATTGACCATGTGGGACTGGGATCGGATTTTGACGGCGTTACTTCCCTTCCAGACGGAATCGATTCCGTGGCTGATTTGCCCAAGATCACACAAGCTTTATATCAGCGTGGCTATACGCGTGAGCAGATCCTCAAGATTCTGGGCGGAAACTTTATGCGCGTGATGCGTGAAGTTGAGGCCACTGCCAAGAGGCTCCAGGCTGAACGTAAAGAGTCAGACGCACTTAGCTTTGAAGATATCGAGTTGATGCTGGGGAATCGCGTGAGCCCCGCACAATTGATAGATCGCATGAGACAGCATGGCGTGAATTTTGAATTGACGCCGGAACGGCGGGCGCGGCTCAAAGCTGAGCGAGTAGAGGATGCGGTGCTGGATGCAATGATAAAGGCGAGAAGGAAGTAGGTAACCGCGCTGCCTGCCGTTTTTATCCTCCGTCTTAATCAGAAGACGCCATCCCGAAGCGGAGCCATCGAGAGTGCGGTGTTCTTTCATAAGCTCCGGGCGAAGCTGAGGGATCGCTCCGCTACTCTGAAGGTTGACGATTACGCCAGTTCTGGGTTTTGCAAATATTGCCGCCAACCCTCGCTGTTATGTGCTATTCATTTTTTGCTTTCTTGACAGAGGCAAGAGCGAGCGTCTCGTCTATCCAAAACCAATCCTGATCTGAATGAGGGTTGCACTTAAAAGCAGCGGAGCTGATCCTTCGCCTTCGCGCTGTAAGTATCGAGAAATTAAGACAATGCTGCGCTTCGGCTTGATTTCATAACAACGACGGCTCCTAACGAGTGCCGAGTAAACTTGAGTTGACGAAAACCAAGACTCGGAACGAAAGGAGCCGCCAATGAAGATTATAGGCTGTGATTTTCATCCGAGTTTCCAGCAAATTGC
>JAIQGK010000028.1 GCA_020072645.1 Terriglobia bacterium | reverse complement strand
CACGCTGGCGATGCGGGTGAGAGTGGAGGGACGGAGGAGCTTGCGTGAACTGGTGGGGGAGGTGAGGCGGAAGGCGCTGGAAGGATATCGACACCAGGAAGTGCCGTTCGAGAAGGTGGTGGAAGAGCTCTCGCCGCAGCGGACGCTGAATACGACGCCAATCTTCCAGGTGATGTTTGCTCTGCAAAACAATTCACCACATGAGCCGGCTGTCTCGAAACTTAGTATGTATCAGGAAAGGCTGGAACCAGGGCACGTGCGCTTTGACCTGGAGGTGCATGCGTGGGAACAGGATGGGGAGATTGGGTTCTATTGGGCATATAACAAGGATGTGTTTGAGGGTTGGTATATGGAGCAGATGGCAGGGAACTACATACAGGTATTGAACATAATAGCCGCCGATGACCAGTATGAAAGGTTAGTATGAACTTGCGAAATTACTTGGTACTGGGGATCACGACGGCGCACATAACGCCAAAGGTCGCCTGGCACTCTTTCTGTGTCGTTTCATAACCCTGCAGATTTCGCGGGAACTCCAAGACCATGTGGGGATCATTTTGCCCAGGTCAGCTGCCCGTCCTGAAATTGCTCTTCCAACTCCCGGCAGAGCTCTTCACTCCAACTCGACGAGATCGGATCTTGAAAGTTCAAGGCAGCGTACTTTATGTCAAACGCAGTCATTGTTCAGAAGTTTAGACCATCCATAAAATTACTCAACTTCGGCACGCCCCCGACCTATACACAGGCACGGCTTATTTCTTCTGGTCCTTCTTCGTTGCTTTGCGCCATTTTGCCCAGCGGCGTTTTGCTGCGGCACTGATCTTAGCCTTGGCTTCAGCCGTCATTCTTCACTTTCGTTATGGCTTTGCCACTGCGTTCTTGAATCCGTTTCAAAAGTAAGATGTCAGAGATTAAGGAAAGCGATACCCAACTCCCGAAGGTCACTGCACCTACCAGTCCAAACCGAAAGAACAGATCGGATGGCGGATGCGTCCACGCCCTGTGCCCGCAGCTCAAAACCCTGCGCGTCGTTCATAGCGATAATGCAAGCCAACGACCTGCGGTATCTGAATCACTCTTCCGAGCGATAACGGTTGGACAAAGGGGGTACAGATCCTGGAGGAGTCCTTCCCAATCGCTTTGACTCTCGCCCTGGCTGCGCAGAAAGGCCAGCAACTGCCGGCTGCCGTCGCGCCGCACCCCGTAGGCCACCAGCATTTGCACCCGTTTCCGCTCCGCCGGACGACGTACCCCCAAGCTCACTCCATCCAGAAACAAATAGGCCCATTCATCTTCCAGCCGGGCTTGATGAAACTGCCGCACCGCCTGATCCAGATTCCGTGTCAGGGTGGAAACCGTTTGCGCGCTTACCGCTTCGTCGGTCAGAATGGCTACCACCCGCCCCACCTGGCGTGTGCTGATCCCGCGCAGAAAAGCCTCCCGGATCAGCATCGCTACTTCTTCGGCCCGCCGCTGAAATCTCTCCAGCCCCGCCGGCAGAAAGTTCTTGTTCCGTGTCCGCGCGATCCGCAGCCGGATCGTTCCCATCCGGGTCACGTAGTCGCGCTCATAAAAGCCGTTGCGATATTCACGCTCGCCGTCGGCCCGTTGATAGGGATCCAGTTCCATCCACTGATCGCGCGCCCGCAGCGAATCCGCATTCCAAAACTGCCGCCACGCAACACGCGTCCGGCCATACATATCGCCCCAAAAGCTGTCCTGCAGTTCGCTCACAAAATGTTGGAAATGCTCGGTGATCTCTGTTACTTTCGCCATCGGGTGTAAGGCTCCTTTTCTCAGGATTCGGTTTTAGCTCGTTAGGCCAAAACCAACTTACACCCTCTCGCTTTTACACAAAGGAATTTACGTCACCAGCCGCGCCGAAACTGACCGCCGACGCTTCTTAGGAAGCGCGGGAAGCACATTCGTTGGCGCTCCAGCATAAGAGTTGATGTCGTGATTTCCCCAAGCGCCCAAATTTATATTGTTTGAATATCATGTGCACGTGCTGATCAGGGCCAATGATATGCTGGTGTTTGGTTGATAAATGGCTCCTGCCGTTGCAGAGTCTTGACCGCGCTACAGGAAGGGAAATCGCCCATTCCTTGTCGAGCGATCTCGGGAACCATTACTATAATTTGGTCAAAAGCTGCGATAGCGATACTTTGAGCGCTTTCGCAATGAGATACAGATTGAGGATCGAAATGTTGCGTTTTCCTCTTTCGACGTCGGCCAGAAAACTGCGATCAATGCCAATCCTCTCCGCCAACTGGACCTGAGTCCACCCGGCAAGTTTTCTGCGTCGGCGAATTCGGTCACCCACTATTATAAGCAGATCGGCTGGCATCTATGGAATAATGCCCTGTCGTGTTTGCAATACAAACCGTGTTTAGATAACATTCTTTTGGGGAAGCCATTCAAGAAAGAGGGCGATTCAGATTAAGGCGAAGCTCCCGGCCCCCGTGTCCCTGCATCATATCTGCGGATCAGGGTCGGCCATCAGGAGAAGCAGATCGTGAATTATCTGCAGCGGGGGTCTATTACATTGTCCCTTACATCACTGGTTACCGTGCGGTATGTCTGATGCGAGGCAGAGGCTACTTTCAAAGAGCCAGCCCGCGAGCGGGGATGGATCATTTTTGGAAGCGGAGAACTCTTTCAACATAAAAGATGCCCCGGCCAATCGGAGCAGAAACTCTTGAACCGAGAGAAGGGAATAATGATGTGTGGAAATATATAGCCCCTTGCCAGCCCATAGCAATGGAGATTGGAAAATCGGTTCTCAACGTAATCGGGGGACGATATAGGAGATCGGGACCTATCTGACTCCCATCGGTAACCAAGACTCCAAGTCGGTCTTAGTCATCTCTGCACGAGCGCTTGTTGCTTGACCTGTTGTTTCGTACGCGCATTTATCATCGCGCAATGTTTACCGAAAAAACTAAAATGCAAAAGCCCCCATTGTCACCGGAACTGCGTCTCAACAGTGCATGCGAGATATAAGCCAGGCGGAAGCAACACCTGAGCCCCAGGTCGCTCGAAGCGTACAAATACCATTTCCGGACGCTCATGAGCTTTTTTGATCCCAACCGGAGACTCTCCTCTTTTCATGAAGGAGACCTCCGCGACTATCAACGCTGGCGCAGCGCGCCGGGCACGGACCACGAAAAAGCCGGCCCGTCTCTGATCAACCACGAACTTGGTGCCTTGGCGCATATATTGAAATTAGCTGCGCTGTGGATGCCACTGAGCCCTTATTAGGACCCGGTTTCTTTCCCTCGTCGATGAAAAACATATAGCGGAAGCATGCGGCCGTCTTGCTGAAATGGTCGGCGACCTCAGCGGAAAATCTTTCCTGGATGTCGGGTCCGGTAGCGGAATTCATTCTCTGCCGCTGTACGCCTCGGCGCGGCCCGTGTCTCATCTTTTGATTACGATCCGAAAAGCGTGGCCTGTACTGCCGAGATGAAGCGCCGCTTTGCCCCTATGGCCAACTGGCCGGCTGAAGGGGGCTCAGCTCTGGACGAGCCGTATCTGCGCTCGCTGGGACAGTTTGACATTGTGTATTCCTGGGGCGTGCTCCACCACACAGGCGCAATGTGGAAGAGTCTGGATCTCATCACCATCCCGGCGAAAGAGCATCTTGTGATCTGCCTCTATGCTGATCAGGGCGCGTTCAGCCGGCTCTGGCGGTTCCTTAAGAGATGCTATGTCAACCACCCCTATTGCCGCCCTGCCGTCACTGTTGCGTCATTGTCCACTCTTTGTTTGCCGAAGTTATTGCTGTTCCCGCATCGCGTCATCTCGGACTGGAAGAACTGGAAAGTGAAGCGCGGCATGTCAGCCTGGTAGTCGCCAAAGGACACCATTCGTACAAAGCGGAGATTCTTGTAGAAACTTGTTAAATTCTTGAGATTTCCCTCGGCAACTCATTCGTGCACCGATTTTCCATAAGCTTCCCAAGAGACCATTTCTGAGAAGGAGTGCTGCCATACCAGGAGTCCCGAGGTTTGGAGCGCAATCCGGACAAAATGGAGTTCGAGATCGTCGCGTCAGTGAAAGCTGCTTACTTCAAGGAGTTCCATGAGCCAGCGTAATCCCCGCCTTCGTCTACTGCCTCACAAGAGCATACATGCAATCGCAGAGGAGTAGATTTTGAGCTGATCGTAACATTGCCTGCCCGTAAGCGACGTTGGCGACGTCGCCCAGAACGCCTGCATTCGTGATCAAATCTTTGATACATACGGTGGACCACCTCGTGCTAACGTCGAACTTGGGACATACTCGCCGAATTCATTTTCAATTTTGCCAAACAAGCAACCGGCACACAAGGCGTGAAAAGTTAAATTCGAATCATCATCTCTCTGTGGATAGAAGATCCAAAAGCAGAGGATTTGTTTTTGAACTCGGAGCAACATTACCTACTCATATGCGCAGTCCCAAGGGCGTCAGAAGGAACAATTCGGATGCCTAAGTCTCGCGAAGTTTGAGAGTCAGTCTGCTGCTCGCTTCTTCCTCCATTCGATCCAACGTTTCTTCGTGGCTCGGCTGAGCTTTCGCCTGATTGCTGCCGATGGTGGCCTTTTCCTGCCATCCGGCTTACCGGAACTCTTTCGGAATGTGACTCGATTTCCACGCAATGCTGCAATAGCACTATTAAGCCGGTCACGTTCCGCCTCCAACTCCGCGATGATAGTTACAGCGTCCAAGAGCGTCTCCTTTGACGAGACTGGCACGCTTCAAAGTTGTAATCATACCAACAGCACACAAGGATGAAAACGCTCTAGCTACCTCTGTTCGCGACCGGTGATGGCCGACTTCGAAAGGACAAGTGTTTTTGAGTATGTTAATTACCATAGGGTTACCAAATCCGGTCTTTTTCCGAAGCAAAACTTTTGGCATCGAACTGAAGTAAATCCTTGCAATTCATCTTTCAGCTCTGTTAGTTTCTTCCACTCAGCAAGATCCTGCTGTTTACTTGTTTGGCAAGATCGTTAACTCTTGAAACCGGATGACTGAATTCGGAGACCGTTTGCTATGAAGCCACAAAAAGCATTTTGGATTGTACTTCTAATTATTATCGTCCTCGGCTCATCTTACGCACGCGCCCAAAGCCTCGTTGCCAAGTCCGCAGGCCCATCGCCAGTAAGAGACCAATCTGCCCTCAACGTGCTAGAACATGCCTTTACGGTGGCGGGAGGCAAAGCTCAAATTAAAGCCGCACAGGATTTTAGTGCAACGGGGACAATTACTTACTCATGGTCTGATGGGGATGTTCAAGGCGACGCTCGCATCCTGGCTAAAGGGCAGGATCAAGCAAGGATGGATGTACGCTTGCCGGACCGGACAGATTCCATAATTCTCAATCATGGCACTGGTTCGGTTTCCGACCACTCCGGGTCGCATGCCATCCTTGGTCAGAATGCTAGACACATGGGGTTGTTGATCTTCATGTTGCCCCACATCGTCGAAGCTGTGGAAGACCCTCGTACCAGCATTTCCTTCGATGCGGGAAATGACGATATGGGCTGTAACGACGCGTATCGAATACAGATTGTGCAGCCGATTCCAACGCAATTGCAAAATGATTTAAAGCTGCAACAACTCAGAACTTTTAAGCTCTGCATTGAAAAGACCAGCTTGATGATAGTGCAATTTGCACATCCTCTGGTGTTGGCTAACCGTCGCCATGTGGTGTTGGTTCGCCAGCTAGTGTTTTCTGATTTCAGAATGGTGTCAGGTTTAGTTTTGCCTTTCTCTATAGAGGAAAAGCAGGGAGGGCAGCACCTTTCGACGCTCCATTTGGGCACCTGCTCCTTGAGCTCAGGGGTTCAGCCTGATGCCTTTGATCGTTAGTCTTGGTTTCACTGTTGGTTAAGAAGTTACCCATTTGAACCGAGGACATATTCCGATGAAGCTCCGCGCCATAATGATTGCTATAGGTTTGGCAATGTTGTGCCACCACTACACGCTCGTCGCTCAAGTGCCAGACGATTATCTCGAGCGAATCGGCATTCCAGATTTTTCTGTAAATGACCCCGTCGAAATGGGTGCGATTAATGTAGCTAATGGCAGTCTGCATCTAGACATTCCGCTTGCTTCTTTAGCGCAAAGAGGCAAAGCTCCATTCAATCTCAAACTCGTTTATGACAGCCAGCTTTATGGCATTCCATTTGGTAACGTGTGGAGGCCAAATGCTATGATTGACTCCCTCGGCGGCTGGAGGGTCATCACGTCCGACAGGGAAGATATTGGTAGTGGCTGTTTTTTGTTTGGGGGATTCCCTGATGGACCGTGCCCAGGTATCAATTATGGTGTGTCTGAGACACAGTGCACTATCGCTCCGGGCGGCATTACCGATAAGTATTTTACATTTTCAAACTTTAGCTATCTTTCTCCCGACGGTCTTTCCAAGACATTTCCAATTTTTACCTATAATTCCCCAAGCCCTTCGCTCGACTGTATTCCTGATGCTCCCAATGGTTCTGCTTATGCCGATGATGGTTCTGGATATTTCATGTCGGTCACCGGATATACGCAAGCCGTTGTTTATGATAACTACGGAAACATAGTATCAACAGGTGAGGATTCAAACGGAAACATATATGGCCACAATGCCAACGGGGTCGTGGATTTCGTCGGTCGTAATCCAGTATTAAAGACCGTCCAGGGAAATCTTATTTATCTAGACGTTCTGAATTCACAGGGAACTCGATCGCGATACACCATAACCACGACAACTATCAATGTGCATACAGCCTTTGGTCCATCTTTTATGACCGAATATCAGGGTTCACTTTCTGTCATCCAAAGTGTAAGGCTACCTAACAACACGCTATATCAATTCGATTATGATTCAGGAACTGCATCCGGCAATTATGGTTTGCTCAAGAGCATTACTTTGCCCGGCGGTGCCGTGGTCCAATACACTTATACGACCTTTGTCGATTCACAATGCAGCCGCAGCAGGTGGGTTTCATCCCGAACTTCTGAAGGAAATGTCTGGTCGTATACACCGTTATTAGTGACATCGCGTTTTAGCAGCTGTCCAATTCCGACCCCTCCAACGGAGGTAGATGGTGTTCACCAAGTAACGGCTGTCATGCCCGATCACTCATCTATTGTCTATATCTTCACAGTGCGCGATCAATCAGCAGCATGGATGACGAGCTCTATCAGTCGCGACCCGGCTGGTAACACTCTTCAGACGGTCACAAAAGACTATGATTTTCTGTCAACTGCGAGGCTTTTTCCCATTCGAGTTACGACTAGCCTGCCATTTAATGGATCAACCTTATCGAAGAAGACTGAATATTCTTGGTCAATACCTAATCTTACAGAGGTACGCGAGTGGGACTTTTATACAGGTACTGCTCCAGCAACTGCGACTCGCGTTACTGATGCTACGTACACATCCGATAATCCCGCAGATGTAACTGTAAATATTCTTAGCAAGCCAACAGCAATCACGATCAGTGACGGAGCTGGGCATATCGCCGGAAAGGGAGTCTTCGAATATGACAACTACACTGACGGGCTGTCCTTAAGCGGTGCAGTTCAGCACGATGCGGTATTCAGCACGGCATATACGACTCGTGGAAACCTGACAGCGGTGTCGCGCCTGCTGACTTCGGATGGCTCTTTTCTGGTGACAAGAAATCAGTATGATGATGCCGGTAACATTACATCGACAACGGACCCAGGGCTACATAAAACAACATTCAGCTATACCGACGCATGGGGTAATGCAATCTGTGCGCCGAGTAGCGGAAATTCTGCAGCATACGTGACGAAAGTTACAAATGCTAAATCTCAGTTCTCCAGTTCCACCTATAATTCTTGCACTGGGAAATTGGCGAGTTCCACCGATCTGAACAACAACACGACAAACTTCAGCTACGCCGACTCCTCAGGAAACGCCGAGCCATTGGATCGCCTACTCCAGACGCAGTTTCCTCCCGACGACAGCGGCGTTCGGGGCAAGATAACCAAGTCTTATAATGAAGCATCTTTGCCTTTAACTTTTACGACAACAAGATCAATCACGTCAACACAAGACCTCATCGACATAGATAAGCTGGATGATCTGGGCCGTACGGTTCAAAAGGCGATTACAAGCGATCCTCAGGGCACAGTCTATAGCCCAATCTCTTATGACTTTTTGAACCGCAAAAGCAAAGTTAATAACCCGACGCGTTGCAATCCGCCAGATACAAATTGCGGCGAATCCACCTGGGGTTTTGCCTCTTACCTCTATGACATTTTAAATCGACCGACAACTATCACTTCTCAAGATGGGGGTACGACCAGATATTCGTACAATGGAAACTCAGTTACTGTCACGGATGAGGCCGGAAAGCCAAGACGGACTGTAACCGACGGACTGGGACGATTGATCGAAGTTGACGAACCGGGAGGAGCTGGATCTTCGGGAGTTCAGGCCACGGCAAGCGTCAGCATTAGCGGCGCATTTAGCTCGACTTGGGTGGCCGCAGGCTCACCTCATTTGGCGGCGACTGGAACAGCCCTTGCAAGCGTGACATTAAGTGATGGCAGTTCGCACACGTTTTATTTTGATACAAACCAGCACCTTTGTCAGATGTCTTGGAATAGTTCAAGTTGGTTCGACCAGGATCTCACGAGCATGAGTGAGGCGGGGCTTCCCTTGGCTGGTAGCTCAATTGCCGCTGTGGCCCTCGGAAGTGTGATTCACGTTTTTTATCAGGGTGCGAACCAGCACATTTATGACATGAACTGGACCGGCAGCGTCTGGCAGAACCTCGATATGACCGTACTCACCGGTGCATCGCCGGTATCAAATACAAAGATGGCGATCGTTGACACTGGCAGCTCAAATACGCCGATGATGTTTTATGAAGGCGCCAATCAGCACCTTTTCTGCGTTTATTGGTATGCCCCAACGACTACGTGGTCGAATGCCGACCTTCATAGCCTATCTGGAGCGACAAATCTCATGGCCCCGAACGGCTCAATTTCTGCCGCTATGTGGGGAACCACAGGCAACATTCATGCATTGTTCCTCGACACAAACCAAAACCTCAACCGCATTGTTTGGAGTGGCACGGCATGGATCACTAACAATTTGACTAGCATGACTGGTGCGGCAGTGGCGGCGGCAGGAAGCAAGCTGACCACCATCGCTACCGGAACGCCGATTGATCTGATGACCTTCTACGAGGGCGCTGGACAGCATATTTACTCTATTTATTGGAATAATTCTGCCGTCCAGGCAGTATTCATGGATTTGCTTTTGTTCCTCCTTCGTTACATCAACATACAGGAAGCGGCTGCGCGGACTCTCGCCACGTGGTCGCAGGGAACTGCCGCGATTCGGTCGTACTGCTTGCCTTTTGCCTGGCGTAGTCATTCGTTATTCGAGACCGCGAAAATTCAGCCAAGCTGCGGCTGAATTCGTAGGTGACCCAAGTCTGTACCTGAACACTCAGCGTGAAAAGTGCATGTATATGTTAGCAGGATTTTACGTCCAGCCCGAGTCAATTGCAAATGTTCATGCCTGTTGGCGCAAAATTTCCTGAACGTTGAATCGCATGAGTCTCATCGCCGGGATTAGACTGGCGATGACCGCCAGCGTGAATATGACAAATGCACTGGCAAAATAGACTCCTGGGCTAAGGACGTTCACTCCAATTAGGAGTGAGGCAAGGACGCGGGTCAAACTCATCACTATAGCTGAGCCAATCAGAATGCCGCCCGAAGCCGCAAGAAGACCAAACCGGGTAATAAGCGCGATTGTGCCAAAGACGGTTGCTCCCATCGCCATGCGGATTGCGATTTCCCGCCGCCGGCGAAGCACTGCTGCTGCGACCACGCCGTAAATGCCAATCATTCCCAAAACGATTCCTGTCCCAGCAAAAGCGCTAAGCAAGAGGAGGCTTACCCTGCGGGGGCTGAGATAATTATCCAAGTAAGTGTCCATGGTCTGGAAATTCTCGATTGGCAGGTCTTTGTCCAATTCGTGAATCACCTTGTCTATAGTGGGTTTGACTGCTGCTTCCGGCATAGCCGCATTAAGCACGAATGACAATGTCGGCGATGGATCCTGGTACTGGGGCACATAGACTTGCATCCATCTTACTTTTGCCTCAGGGCCAAAATGCTTGATCTCTTGCACAATTCCCACAACTTCAAGCGCGCGGGAGGTTCCACCGGCGCGCGCACTCATCCCGACCTGCTTGCCTAGCGGGTTTTGTCCCGGCCACAGTTTGGCGGCAAGAACGTTATCCAGAATTACGACTGTGGGCGCGTTGTCACGATCTGCATCCGTAAAATCACGGCCCTCAAGCAACGGAAGCCGCATGGTCCGGAAGAAGCCGGGCAAAATTGATTCATATTCCACCTGAAGGGGCTCGCTGGCAAATCTTTGGCTACTCTTAGCGTAGCCGCCGTTACAAAACCACTCCGTGATGCCTATCACGGTCGAGTGTGGCAATCAGTCCTTTTCGAGAAATCACGGACATCGCCGATGAATGCAAGTATTGCGACCATTGCGGAACCGGCAAGGCCAACGAAGAATATGATCTCCAGAACGCGGCCGAGGACGTGCAGCATTGGTGGGCCCTTCGAACCCAATGCTACTTGCCGGACCCTAAAGAAAGCCTAAAGGCGCGATGAAAATTTGGCCCAGCCATTCGGCCAGATACCATCGGCGGGGATCACACAACTGGAAGGCCAAATGAAAATACCGAACCGTGGCCCAACTGGCTGCTGACCTCGATTCGACCACCGTGCGCTTCAACAATCGCTTTGACAATCGCCAGGCCCATCCCTGTACCCTGGATCCTGTATCGCTGCCCCTGGCCACGGTAGAACTTGTCGAAGATCATTGACCTTTCGAGGTCATCAATTCCAACTCCACGGTCAGCAACGCTGGTAATCAGCCTTCCATTGCGGACCTCACTGCTGATAAAGATGGGCTGTCCGGCATCCGAGTATTTCGCCGCGTTCTCGATGAGATGCTGCAATACTTTTTTGATCCAAGTCACATCCATCATTGCTTTGGGCAAACTCTCAGGAATGCGAACCTCCACTGGGTGACCGGCGATGGTATTCTTCGACTCTTCAAGAGCGGCTTGGACCGGCTCAAGAATAGGGTGCGGCTCCAGTTCTAGTTTCACCTCTTTGGCATCGAGTTGAGCCATCTCAACCGCTTCACCGATCAGCCGGTTAAGCCGGTCGCTTTCTTCATCGATGATGTCCTCAAAATCACGCCGCTGTTCATCGTTCATCTTTGCCTCAGATTTCAGGCTGCTGATCGATGCTTTAATCGATGTTAACGGCGTACGGAACTCGTGAGTAATTGAATCGAGCAAGGCGGAACGCAAACGTTCACTCTCGCGAGAGGCCTCATTGCGCATCAGCTTTTCGAGAGCCTCGGCCCGCTCTACGGCAATGGCAACTAGGCCACCAACGGCTTCTAAAGTTTCGTACGAGAGCATCTCGCCGCGCATTGCCAGACTCCCCATCGTTTTAACGCCCATTCTCAGCGGCACAACTGAGATTCCCTTTTCAGCGCTAACCGTGAGATCTCCGGACGAAGAAACATCTTTGAGAATGTTGCTGGGGAGTTCTTCGGTGCCTGCACCAGAGCGGTAAATCTGGTCCTTGCCGGAAATGTGGAGGGCAGCCTCCCGCACCCCAAAAATCTCCAGCACATGAAAAGGAATGGATTTCAGCAATTCAGCTGTGTTATCCGCGAGGAGAAGCCTCTGAGAAAATGCATATAACTTCTCAACTTCAATGCGTCTCCTCCGCGATTCACGGGCTTCGCGCCGGACACGTTCGGAAAGGTGACTGGCGACAAGCCCGGTGAACAGAAATGCGAGAAGCGCCGCCCAGTTTTGCGGGTCGGCTATAGTAAAGGTGCCCACCGGCGGCAAGAAGAAGAAATTGAAGCAGAGCGTCGCCGCGATAGACATGGCAATCGCATACCTAAAACCCCAGGCCGCGGATACGACCAAAATCGCGACCAGCAAGCTGAGCGCGACCGTGGTGGGATTAACATGTATGTATTTGAAGTAGACGACGACGATGACGAAAAGCGTCAATGCCGCAATGGCGGACCTGAAAAGCGTGATCCAGGAGAGTTTCACACCGCTGATTGTAGCTGAGGTTCGCATTGATTCAGGATGGTGTTGTCATGGCTAAGACTCCGGAACAATGGCTTGAACAGACGGCGGCGGAAAAAAAGGCCGGCATTTTCAAGCTATTCCTAGGATATGCCCCGGGTGTCGGAAAGACATACAACATGCTCAGCGAAGCGCTTCGCCGCAAACAGCGTGGAGAAGACGTCGTCGCCGGAATCATCGAAACCCATGGACGCAAGGGCGTAGCCGAGCTGGCTTCACAGCTGGAACAGGTCCCGAGGCGTCGGCTGGAATACAAGGGAACTCTGTTTGACGAGATGGATGTCGATGCGATCGTTGCCAGAAAACCCGCAGTGGTATTGATTGATGAACTGGCTCACACCAACGTCGAAGGAAGTCGCCATAAAAAACGATATGAGGACGTAATCGAAATCCTCAAGGCCAATATCGATGTCCTTGCCACATTGAACGTCCAGCACGTCGAGAGCGCAACCCCGATCGTGCAGAGCATCACTGGAATCCAGGTACGTGAGACTGTTCCTGACTGGGTGCTGGAACGCGCGGATGAGATCGTTTTGGCGGACCTCACCCCGGAAGCGCTGCAAACGCGAATGCGTCGGGGCGACATCTACCCCGTCGAACGGGCGGACAAAGCACTCACCAATTTCTTCCGTCGCGGCAATCTGCTGGCCCTTCGTGAACTTGCGTTGCGGCACGTCACCCATTCGGTAGATCGCAGCCTGGATGAATACCTCCAGAAGAAGAACATTGACCAGAGTTGGGGTGTGAGCGAGCGCATCGCAGTTTGCATCAGCGCGGAAAGCTCATCGCAGCAACTGATTGCAAGAGGCGCCCGGCTTGCGCGAGGTGTCGACGCTGCTGAGTTTTATGTGGTTCACGTCGATACCGGCGAGGAGATGGCAGAAGAAGACCGCCAGTCACTAACAGCGAACCAGCGCTTCGCGGAGAACCTCAAGGCGAAGATCGTTACTTTACAGGGAAAGGACGTTCCCAAGACAGTCGCTGCTTTTGCTAAGGAATACAAGATCACGCAAATTATTTTCGGCCGCTCGGCTGTGCGTGGATGGGAACAATATCTCTATCTAACAGCAATTCAACGCTTTCTCCGCGCTGCCCCGGCTTTGGACGTGCACATTGTTACCCAGGAACGCGGCCGACGTGGTGGCGAGTGAGCGACATCTTTATAAAGAATTCAGGACTTCTTTAGGTGTTCTTTAGCCGTTCTTTAGCCGTAATAGGGTCAAATAATCATATCCCGTTCAAACGGATATGTGAGGCGCAGCATGGCCGAACGGCCCAGAATTCTCGTGGTGGACGACGAGCCTCAGATCACTCGTACGCTCCGGGCAAGTCTCTCCATGTACGGTTATGAGATCCAAGTGGCAAATGATGGAGAAGTCGGCTTGGAGGCATTCAAAACTTCAAAGCCGGATCTTGTGATCACCGATCTGTCCATGCCGAAGATGACTGGTATCGAACTCTGTAAACGCATCCGGGACCGATCTCAAGTTCCCATTATTGTGCTGTCAGTGCGAGGAGAGGACAAACATAAAGTGGAAGCGCTTGATAAAGGCGCAGATGATTACGTTACAAAGCCTTTCAGCATCAATGAGCTTTTAGCTCGGATTCGCGCGAGCTTGCGCCGGGCGAGCGTTGGAAAGGAAGAAGCGTCCGAGCCCATCGACATAGGCGACTTTCACATCGACTTACAGAACCACCTTGTCACGGTGCTAGGTAACGAGATCCATCTCACTCCAACCGAATTTGATCTCCTGGCGTATATGGCGCATCATCCAGGCAAAGTACTGACCCATCGGGCACTGTTAAGCGCTGTCTGGGGAAACCAAAGCTCGCAGTCGGCAGAATACCTTTGGGTGTTTATGAATCAACTCAGAAAAAAGATTGAGCCGGATGAGACACCTCACTACATCGTCACCGAACCGCGAATTGGGTACCGGTTTCGACCGGAAAAGACTTAGCTTGTTTTGAGTGCCACGAGCTAAGCCATTCATTTCCATTTATTTTGCGGGAATCTAAAGCCTTTAGGATTTTTTTAGGATTCGCTTAGGCCATTTTTATGGGGATTGTTGAATACTGAATTTGTTCCGAGCCAGTGTGAATGAATACACGGCTGGTCCGGAGGTGGTTTATGACACTCCCCATTGCATTTGGAGCTCTTGGCTTAATCGCAATCATCGCCCTTTTGTGGTGTTTACGAGGCTTTAGTCGCGAGTTGAACCGTGGTCGCAAGGCTGTTGGTCTGGTTGTACGTCTGGAAAGCGCTGTAAGCAGATCGGCGGCTACAAACGACCATGCACGGAATGCCGGAAGCGTAATCGAAATTCCAGGGCGAAGCGTTTTGCACTCTGGCCGGCCTGCATAGTGCTTAGGTACAAGTAACGTTTGTGCGAATGCACGCTGCATTAATAAAGGGGACCGGAGGCTTGTAGAGAGGAACGCTCGTTCAAGAGTGTTGTCGTCGTCTTGAGATATGTCACGGCTCTCTGGCCGGCTCAATAGAACAATCCCCCTGTTCTCCTTAAGCCACAGTCTTAGCGCTTCAACTACAGGAACAACTGAGTGGCCCTGTCGATTGAAAACACAGGACTGGCAGAATTGCGGGTTGTGCGGCCCCCTTGTTGCAGACAAGAGATTTATTTTCGGAAGGTGAGGATTGCGCGAATTTATGAAGCTATTAAGTCAAGTATTTGTAAGCAAATTGATCGTCGGTGCTGTTGCCGGAGCCCTCTGCTTAAACGCAGTCCAGGCGGCAGAGCTCATGCAGGACAGCCAGAGTGAGCACAAACTGATTCCCGCTCAGAATCTGCTGGGCGGGCTGCTCTACGTGTTCTCGGTCGCTGTGATATGGGTCACGGAACGAAATCTGAGCAAAACCAGAGAATTTAAAGCGTTTAGACCAGAAGGGTGGTTTATGCGCTCCAAACGAAGCCTTGCTGTAGTCAGCGTGTTGATACTTACTGGTGAACTCTTGTTTTGCTCTGTTCCAGCAGCAGCCCAGGAAATCAGATCGTCCGGTCCTGAAGTTCAACAATTGCGAGAGCTGGTCCTGAAGCTTCAGTCAAGAATCGAACAGCTTGAGCGTAATCAGGGCACAGGTTCTCAGCCGGCAAACACCGCGCAGATTGTGTCCGCACAGTCGAGTGCTCCACCGCCAGCGGCAGAGGCCCAGGCCATCAGCAAAGATGATCGCGCCATCCTGGATTTCTTCCATGGCACAACGATTAATGGCGCCCTCGACGGCTACTACGGGTACAACTTCAACCAGCCGATCGGCCGCGTAAATCTCCTTCGCGCCTACGATGTAAGCAGCAACAGCTTCAGCCTCAATCAGGCGAATCTTGTCATCGAGCGCGCGCCTGATCTTGATTTGAAACGGCGCTATGGAGTGCGTCTCGATTTCCAGTATGGCCAGGCCACGGAAACCGTTCAGGGCAGCGCCGCCAATGAGCTTCGCCCGCAGGTGTACCGCCCGGTGTGGCAGGCCTATGGCACTTATATTTTCCCGGTAGGAAGCGGACTCACAGTGGATTTTGGCAAATGGGCAAGCTCGCTTGGGTCGGAAGGCAACTACAACAAGGACCAGATCAACTATTCGCGGTCCTATTACTTCAACTTTCTGCCGTTTTACCACATGGGCTTCCGTGCAAGTTACAACTTCAGCCCCAAGCTGAATTTCACGTACATGCTCACCAATGGTGCGCAACAGGTTGAAGATTTCAACGGGTTCAAATCGCAGCATTTTGCATTGGTTCTCAAGCCGGCAAGCACCGTCAGCTGGAACGTCAACTACTACTTTGGGCAGGAACAGCGCGATGTAAATGCAGTGTTGAACCCGGGTTTCCCGAACGGCCCCACGCAACCCGGCCTGCCCGTGAGCACCATCACCCCAACTCCTGACGGCCGCGAGCACATCTTCGACACGTACATGACTTGGAATGCAACGCCGAAACTCACGCTGGTGGGCGAGGCTGACTACGTTGTGAACCGTGCCTTCAGCAATTCAGCTCCGCAGCACGTTACCGGTGGAGCGGCCTATGCGCGATACCAGATTGCACCGAAATTCGCGCTGGCTGGCCGCGGCGAGTACCTTTCGGATCGTGGCGGGCTGTTCAGTGGCGCGACGCAGGCGCTCAAGGAAACAACTGCGACGGCAGAGTACAAATTCGCTGACGGATTTCTCGCGCGCATGGAATGGCGGCGGGACTTCTCCAATCAACCGTTTTTCCTGACGGATATTCCAGGAAAGCTCAAGAAAGAGCAGAACACAGCCACGCTGGGGCTCATCTGGTGGTTTGGCCAGAAGCAGGGTGCCTGGTAGGGGTTGAGGAGGTTTTGCCGTGCTCGATTTATTGATGATCTTTTTCACATTGCTGTTTTTCACCTTGGCGATCGCTTATACGGTCGCTTGCGACAAATTGAAGTGAGGTGACTGATGAACTTCGAAAACATTTGCGTACTGTTCATCAGCCTGATGCTGATGGTTTACCTGATCTACGCGCTTCTGCGTCCGGAGAAATTCTGATATGACGCTCAACGGCTGGCTGCAAATTCTCTTCTACTTCGTGGTGATCGTGCTGGTAACGAAGCCCATGGGCGTCTTCATGACCAAGGTCTTTTCGCGAGAGCGGACCTGGCTCGATCCGGTCATGCGTCCTGTCGAGCGCGTGCTTTATAAGTTGACTCGCGTGGATGAAGACCGCGAGATGCGCTGGACGGAGTATTCGATCGCCATGCTGCTGTTCAGCGGCGTGTCGATGCTCGTGCTGTACTTGCTGGAGCGCACACAGCAATGGCTCCCGCTGAACCCGCAGAAATTCGCCGCGGTTCCTCAGGATCTGGCGTTCAACACCGCCGCTTCATTTACGACGAATACGAACTGGCAGTTCTACACCGGCGAACAGGTCATGAGCTATCTCACGCAGATGGCCGGGCTGGCATTTCACAACTTTGCCTCGGCCGCAGTCGGAATGGCGCTGGCGGTAGCGTTTATCCGGGGCATTGCGCGGCGTGAGAAGGAAACACTCGGCAATTTCTGGGTGGACATCACCAGGGCGACGCTGTGGGTGCTGGTGCCGATCAGCCTTGTTGCTGCATTGGTTCTGGTATCGCAAGGGGTAATCCAAAATTTCAAGCCGTATGACACGGCCAAGCTGGTTGAACCGCAGCAGGTCCAGAAAGTCGGGCAAGACGGCAAACCGGTTGTGGATGCCAATGGAAAGCCGGTGATGGACACCATCACCGAGCAGAGTATCGCTCAAGGTCCCATCGCTTCCCAGGAGGCCATCAAGGAACTGGGCACCAATGGGGGCGGCTTCCTGAATGCCAACAGTGCCCATCCATTTGAGAACCCGACGCCATTCAGCAACTTTATTGAGATGGTGCTGATCTTCTGTATACCCGCGGGCCTGACCTACACCCTCGGCCGAATGACCAGATCGCAGAAGCATGGCTGGGCGGTTTTTGCCGCCATGGCCGTGCTCTTCTTTGCCGGGGTCACGACCGCATACTGGGCGGAATCGCGTGGCAATCCACTGTTGGCGGGAGTGAACCAACAAGCTTCCGCTTTGCAGCCTGGCGGCAACATGGAAGGCAAAGAAGTGCGCTTCGGGATCGCCAACTCCGCCATGTTCGCGACCGTGACAACCGATGCGAGCTGCGGCGCGGTCAATGGAATGCATGATTCCTACACGCCTCTTGGCGGAATGGTTCCGCTAGTCAACATCATGCTCGGCGAGATCGTGTTCGGCGGGGTCGGCGCCGGCATGTACGGGATTTTGATTTTCGTCGTGCTCTCGGTCTTCATTGCCGGTCTGATGGTTGGGCGAACGCCGGAATACCTGGGCAAGAAGATTGAATCGTATGACGTGAAGATGGCAATGCTATACGTGCTCATCTTCCCGCTCATGATCCTGGTGCTGGCCGCAGCTTCCGTGCTCCTGCCCCAGGGTCTGGCAACACTGAACAATAACGGACCGCACGGCCTCTCGGAGATTTTGTATGCCTTCACTTCAGGAACGGGAAACAACGGCTCGGCTTTCGCTGGCCTTGGTCCCAATCGCTGGTACAACCTCACCATGGGCTTCACCATGCTGGTTGGCCGTTTCCTGATGATCGTGCCGATGTTGGCGGTTGCTGGCAGCCTGGCGCGCAAAAAGGTTGTTCCGCCCTCGCCCGGCACATTCCCGGTCACGACGCCACTGTTCACCACTCTTCTGGTGAGCGTGATCATCATCGTCGGAGCTTTGACGTTTTTCCCCGCGCTCAGCTTAGGTCCGATTCTTGAGCACCTGCTGATGCACGCAGGAAAGACCTTCTAAAAGGACTTGAGCCATGCTGGTAAAAGAAGCAAAACCAAAATCGTTGTGGGACAGCAAAATTGTGCGGCAGGCGCTCATTGACTCAGTGGTCAAGCTGAACCCCCGCAAAATGATGCGGAACCCCGTCATGTTCGTGGTCGAGATCGGCAGCGTTGTGACATCAGTATTGTTGATTAAAGACCTGATGCGCGCCAGCGGAAGTTTCGGTTTCGACCTGCAGATCACATTGTGGCTCTGGTTCACGGTCCTGTTTGCAAATTTTGCTGAGGCGATGGCCGAAGGACGTGGCAAGGCGCAGGCGGAAACCCTGCGTCGCGCCAAGTCGGAAACAATGGCCAACCGTCTGCTCTCCGATGGCCGCACAGAGAGTATCTCCGGATCCAAGTTGCGCGTCGGCGATCTTGTGATTGTGGTCGCTGGCGAAACCATCCCAGGCGACGGCGACATAGTGGAGGGCGTTGCCTCAGTCGACGAGTCCGCGATTACGGGCGAATCCGCACCTGTCATTCGCGAAGCTGGCGGCGACCGGTCGGCCGTGACTGGAGGAACACGTGTTCTCTCCGACCGAATCAAAGTGAAGATCACGTCGAACCCTGGCGAGACCTTCCTGGACCGCATGATCGCGCTGGTCGAAGGCGCAGAGCGGCAAAAGACGCCGAACGAAATTGCTCTCAATATCCTGCTGGCGGGGCTGACTATTGTATTCCTGCTTGCCGTGGTCACCTTGGAGCCGTTCGCTGCCTACTCGGGATCGCCTCAGACGGTATTTGTCCTCGTATCATTGTTGGTCTGCCTGATTCCAACGACCATCGGCGGCCTGCTCTCTGCCATCGGGATTGCCGGCATGGATCGACTGGTGCAGCACAACGTCCTCGCCATGTCTGGACGGGCAGTAGAAGCGGCGGGCGATGTGGACACCCTGCTGCTGGATAAGACCGGCACCATCACATTGGGTAACCGGCAGGCCTCCGAATTTATCGCCGCGCCTGGCGTGAGCAATGATCAGGTTGCCGATGCGGCCCAACTCTCCTCGTTGCCGGATGAGACACCGGAAGGACGCTCGATCGTGGTGTTGGCAAAAGAAAAGTATGGGCTTCGTGGCCGTGATCTCAGCACTCACCCGGCGCAATTTGTGCCCTTTACCGCTCAAACGCGCATGTCCGGAGTCAACTTTAACGGCCGTGTAGTTCGCAAAGGAGCGGTGGACGCGATTGAAAGATACCTGAAAGAAAATGGCAGCTATCTTCCCAAAGAAGTTCAAGCGACCGTCGAGACAATAGCCCGGTCCGGTGGCACCCCGTTGGTGGTTGCCGAGAACAATCGTGCTCTAGGTGTGGTCCACCTGAAAGACATCGTCAAGGGGGGCATGAGAGAACGCTTTGTCCAGCTTCGGGCAATGGGCATTCGCACGGTCATGATTACCGGCGACAATCCTCTGACGGCGGCGGCCATTGCGCGGGAAGCCGGCGTCGATGACTTTCTGGCCCAAGCGACTCCGAAGGACAAAATGGATCTCATTAAGAAGGAGCAGAGCCAGGGCAAGCTGGTCGCGATGACCGGCGACGGCACGAATGACGCCCCCGCTCTCGCTCAAGCCGACGTCGGCGTTGCGATGAATACTGGAACCCAGGCAGCCAAAGAAGCGGGCAATATGGTGGACTTGGATTCCAATCCCACGAAGCTGCTGGAAATCGTGGAGATCGGCAAGCAGCTCTTGATGACCCGCGGTTCGCTGACCACGTTCTCGATTGCTAATGACGTGGCGAAGTATTTCGCCATCATTCCGGCGATGTTTGCCGGCACATTTCCCGTGCTGAACGCGCTCAACATCATGCATCTGGCCACACCGCAATCGGCAGTGCTCTCGGCGGTGATTTTCAACGCGCTGATCATCATTGCACTGATTCCGCTGGCGCTGCGCGGAGTCCAGTACAAGGCCATGAGCGCTGCGGCGCTGCTGCGGCGCAATCTGTGGCTTTATGGCGCCGGAGGAGTGATTGTCCCCTTCATTGGCATCAAGATCATCGATTTGATCATTCGTGCGTTGCATTTGGCATAACGGAGAGAACACATCATGAAGAAAAATCTCATTACCTCTATCCTCTACACGATTGTCACGACCGTGTTCTTGGGATTGATATACCCGGTTCTCGTCGTCGGCCTGGCTCGCATCTGGCCACACAAGGCGGATGGTCAGCTCATCAGCAGGAACGGGGTTCCAGTGGGTTCTCGCATCCTCGCGCAACCGTTCACAGGCGCTCACTATTTCCATCCGCGGCCATCGGCTGCGGGCGCCAACGGATATGACGCTACAAGTTCCGGGGGGACCAATTGGGGACCTACTAACCAGAAGCTTATTGACCGCGTAAAGGGCGATGTTGCAACTCTGCAAGCTGAGAATCCCGGGAAGCCGATACCGGTCGATCTGGTCACAGCTTCAGGTTCCGGCCTTGATCCCGACATTACCCCTGCGGCTGCAGAGTTTCAGGTCCCACGTATAGCCAAAGCGCGCGGTACGACCACAGATGCAGTCCTCAATTTAGTGCGCGAGCACACTGAAGGCAGGCAGTTTGGGTTTTTTGGCGAGCCACGGGTGAACGTGCTCGAATTGAACCTGGCTCTTGACTCTCAATTTCCGGCCAACAACCTCGGTCAATCCAAATAGTCGCCTTGGGATGAGAGTTGATGCTCAAGTGTCGCTTGGCAACCGCCTGCTTGTCGTTGTCGCCCACCAGGATGATGAAGTTACCTGTTCCGTGCTTCTGCAAAGGACCCCTGAGGCCCTTATCGTTTTTGCGACGGACGGGGCTCCATCTGCCGAATTCTTTTGGTCATCCTACGGCTCACAGCGACGCTATGCTGAGGTACGGCATGCCGAAGCATTGAAGTCGGTTGGAGTACTTGATAACGTGAAAGCAATCTTCCTGAAAGATGGGACGACCGACGTTCCGTTTCGCGATCAGGAACTCTTTCGCTCTCTGTCTTCCGCAGGCAAGGCTTTGGAAGCCATAACACACCAATTCAGGCCAGACGCATTGCTGGCGCCTGCCTACGAAGGCGGCCATCCCGATCACGATGTCTGTAATTTTCTGGTGAATACGGTTGGGCGGGCTCTTGTGATTCCAAGATGGGAGATGCCTCTCTACCACCGATCGCCCAATGGCAGCCTCGTACGCCAGAAATTCCGAGTTTCCAGAGGTGGCGAAATTCTCTTGCATCCTTCTCAATTGGAATTGAAGCGGCGCGGTGAGATGCTCAGCAAGTATGTCTCCCAGCCAGATCTGCCAAAGTTCATTGCGGAGGAAGTTGAACGCTTCAGGCCCCAACCTGATTATGACTACTTCCAGCCACCGCATTCTGGTGCTCTTAACTATGAAGTTTGGGGTTGGCCTATTACTGGATCTGATGTATGTGCAGCCTTTCAGAGTTATGGACAGCGGCGCACGTCCGCGTCCGTTTGACGCGAACTGTGTGACAGCCGGCCAGATGCTGATAATGTTTCCCTTGTATTCGGTGCCTCAAGCGTGTGCCGCTGCGGTCTTGGTTGGAACGGCCGTGGTGTGGAACAGTAGGAGCAGCAATGCAGGCTCAATAACGAGTACACGCAATCACGGACAAGAGAACTGCATAAAACACTGGTGAAATGAACCAACGGCGTAAAACTCCGGAAGAGATCCTGCGCGAGGTCGAAGCAGGAGTCGAGAAAGGCTACCTCAAGATATTTCTCGGGTACGCGTCCGGTGTGGGCAAAACATTTCGAATGCTTGACGAGGCGCGTCGCCGTTGTGCTCGGGGCCAGGATGTTGTGCTCGCTGCAACTCAACCGCAGATGCCACGCGAGGCTGAACCCCTCGTTCAACAGCTTGAAGTAGTGCCCTTAAAAGAGATGGGGCAGGGCGCGGTTATCGATATTGAGGCTTTGATCCAGCGCCATCCGGAAGTTTGCTTGATCGACGGGCTGGCCTATGATAATCCACCCGGTGCGCGGAACAAAACGCGTTGGGAGGATGTTCGCGACCTGGTGCAGGCCGGAATCAAGGTCGTCGCATCCGTCAACATTCAGTACATCGCAGAGTTGCAGCAACAAGTGGAGACAATCACCGGCAAGCACGTGACCCAAACCGTTCCGATTGCCTTTATCAGGAGTGCTAATGAAATCGAGATCGTTGATGCCCCTGCCTTGGAGGCGCTCGCACGGACACCCGATGAACAGGCAGGGCTTGAAAGGCGGCAGCGCCAGTTGTTGAAGCTGCGTGAGATGGCCCTGGTTCTCGCTGCTGACGTGGTTGATCATCAGCTCACCAGTTATCTGGAGTCTCATGGCATCAAGCAGCAGTATGGCACACAAGAGCGAATACTTGTCTGCATCACTGCTGATTCAAATGCAGAAGAGATGCTTGAAACGGCGCGGCTGATCGCACTGAGATTCTATGCCGAACTGGTTGTAGTCAATGTAGACTAACCTGAACTTTCCTCTCTGGAGCGGGCTGCAGTCGATGAAAAACTCAGTTTGGCTCGCGCTGCCGGGGCGCGTGTTGAAATTTTGCAAGGAAAAGACCCAATCAGCACTGTCATGGCCTTTGCTCGTTCGCGAGGAATGACCCAAGTTTTTGTCGGACATAGCCGCCGCTCAGGATTCTGGTCGGGCTTGCTGGGAACCTCGGTAGACAGGCTGGTCAGATTGTCACGCGGCATGGATGTCCGGATATTTCCGAACAAGCAATGAATGAGACAAAACGCGGGAAACTGAAAATCTTTATGGGTTATGCGGCCGGCGTCGGAAAGACATACAAGATGCTGGAAGAGGCCCATGCACTGCGGAAGCACGGGACCGACATCGTGGTTGGCTACTTTGAGCCACACGGTCGTCAGGAGACGATCTCCAGGGCAGAGGGGCTGGAGTTCGTCCCAAGGAAAAAGGTCGAGTACCGCGGAAACATCTTCGAAGAAATGGACACAGAACGCATTCTGGCCAGACACCCGCAGGTCTGCGCCGTAGACGAATTTCCACACACAAATGTTCCAGGATCATCCCGGACCAAGCGCTGGGAAGATGTCAAGGTGCTGCTCGATGCCGGCATTGATGTTCTTACCACGATGAATATCCAGCACCTTGAAAGCCTGAATGACCATGTCCAGCATATTACCGGCGTGACAGTTCGCGAGACAGTTCCCGACTGGATCGTCCGCAATGCTGATGAGGTCTTGATGGTTGACCTTACGCCGCGCGCACTCATGCACCGTTTGCAACGTGGCGTCGTTTACAGACCTGATCAGCCGAGCGTGCTCTGCAAAACTTCTTTCGTGAGCCAACCCTGGTTGCGCTGCGAGAGCTTGCGCTGCGAGAAGCCGCTCACGAAGTGGGACAAAGAATCGCAAGCCAGGCTGAAGTAGCCTTGCAGGAAGCGAATGCTAAAGGCCACAACCGGCAGCATAAAGTTCTCATTCATGTCACCGCCGATCCAAAAACCGCCATGGTCACAAGGCGCGCCAAGAGAGTAAGCGATTTCCTCGGCGTTGAATGCATGGCAGTTCTTGTGACGCCCACCGGCGACCTCACGGGCTTGGCTGAATCAGAGAGACAAGCATTGGAAAAGCACCTGGCCTTTGCCCGGAATCTTCACATCAATGCACATATTTTGAAAGGAAATAGCGGGGCCAGCCTGGTTGATTTCGCTCGCCAAAACGGCGTGACGCAGATCTTTGTGACACGCCCGCATAGTCGCACATGGCTGCGTTTCCGATTACATGATCAAGCCCAGGAGATCATTGATTTGGCGAAGGACATGCAGATCGTGATCGTTTCTGACCGGGACCCGCTGGCACGAAGAGAGTTGAGAGAATGATTTGTTGAGCACGTAACCCACATGCTTTGATCAAGAATTCCACCGCAGAATGCAGGCGGCAATGATCGAACGAATCTTCATTGCCATGCGAGTGTGAGAGTGTAGCATTCTCCACCATAGAGCGAGATAAACACATTTATTTGCAATGATTTGGATTTTCATTCAGGCATGCGAATCAAAGAGGGATCACTATAAGACAGTGAAAACAAATAGTTTAGGTGGCGGAGAGCGAGGGATTCTACCTACCCTGATTTTGCAAATCTTGATGAGGGCCGCGTTTGTCTTCCGCGTCAGACTTGTTGTTGCTGAAGCCTCGGGTTTGCGGATTCGGTAGGAATATGTTTCCTGCACTGTCCCTCCCGCAGTCCAGGCTTCTGCGATGTAATCTCCTGGTTCGAGCAAAGAACCGCCGATCTGCAGCGTCAACGCCTGGAAATTGCTTTCCGGCGAAGAGAGTATTGGTCCCGGGCTGTTCCACATCGCCATCCGACTCCCATCCGCATTCACGCGGAAGATTTTTACCTGACACTGGACGGGGGAGGATTGAGCAGGCAGTTCCAAGACGAGGTTGACGGCGCCATGCGCGGGCGGTTCGAACTGCGCCTGTTGCTGGCCAGGCCCTTTTACCAGGCCTGGAGCAAGGTGGACTGCGATGACGGACTGGACTTGCGGCCGCATGAAGCCGGCGTTAGGCTGATGCACAGAGCGGGAGCGATAGAGCCAGATTCCCAATCCCAGGACCAGGACTATCGAAATCCCAAGAGCGAAACGTAAGTGGGGCCACATGGGTGTACGCGCAGCAGGAGGCTGGGCAGCGCGTTGTCGCCGGACCTCTTCTACCTTGCCTCGCAGAAGAGGTACTTGCAGGTAGCGGCTTTCAAAACGCTGCTTTTCTGCCGAGGACAGGTTGCCATCGAGATAATCGGAGATCAGCGCCGTCTCTGCCGATTGCACCTGGAGGAAGAACTCACGGTTCGTGAAATATTTTTCTTCCAGCACCACGGCTTGGTCTTCCGGAAGCTGGCCGAGTAAATAGGCTTTCATAGACTCATTGGATATATGGTCCATCGGCAACCTTCATTACACCTCAACTCTTGTCCAGGCCTGTGAGTTTTGCCAGTTTTCGTCTCACCCTGTGGAGACGGACGCGCATATTGTTTGCATCTCCGATTTTGAATTCCTGCGCCATGCCGGCCCGATCATGGTCGATGGATTGCCGGACCATTTTCCACTCCTCGTCACGCAACTGGGATTCGCCGATAGCGCAGACTTTTTCCAGCAGGAGGCGGGCTTCAATTGCCTGAGGACCGTGCCGTTCGTGTGCCGGCGCGGGCAACGAAGGCTCGAGCGGCGCCGCAGCATGGCGCTGGCTTTCACGATAGCCCTGCTTGGAGACGAGGCGGGCAAAACCATAGCAGACTTTCAAAAAGTCCTCTTCCTTATCGAATTCATAATCCTCCCTGTTCCAGATGGTGAGCAGCGTCTCCTGGGCCAGATCCTCGGCATCGGAGCGGGCGTGGCGGCGCGAGAAATAAAAGACCAGGCTTTCCCGAGCATGGGCCCAGGCTTCGGGCGAAATGGAGCGGCAGTTGGCCATAGTTCTCTCCGAATCTCACATGGAAGCCAATCCGGGTTTGAGGGTATCTGCCGGCCTGCCGATCACGATAAAAGAGGCCCAATAATAAGGATCTGAAAAACGGCGGGAGTGCATCATGGTCCGGCGCGCGAGAGAAATGGAATGTTCCATGCTAGTGGTTCCTTGGAGGAACCGGCGATAAACATCGGTAAGGAAAGAGGACGATGCTTCAGCATCGACCGCGGTAAGCGTGAGTACCAATTGCGAAGCCCCTGCATAAAGCAGGCTGCTGGAGAAGCCCATCATCCCCTCTCCCAGCACTTGCTTGCCCAACGCCGTGTCGCAGGCGGAGAGAACAACAATAGAGCCATTCAGGTGAAGCTGCCCTAATTGATACGGGTGCAGGTAACCATCTACAGGGCGGCCAGCCCGATTCACCAGCGACAGTACGATTCGGGAAAGCTCAGGAAAGCGATCGTCGATCAGTGCATGGGTGGAGAAATGCAAGATCGCGTAGTCTTCCAGGTGAATGTTGGCCAATACGGCGCGGCCCGCGGCGAAGCTGCGCAGGGTGCGGTAGCGACCACGGGGGACCGTGGCTTCTATCAGTTCCACTTCGGCATTGAACGGCAACCGCGGTAACTCATTCGTAGCTGATTCCCGGAGTTTGCGTCCGCCGCCGGTTACGCGTGGATCGCTGGCGGAAAAGACGGGATCAGCGATGGACAGAATGGTCTGCGGAAATTCACTGATGGGGCGAGGTCGCGCAGCGTGGAGCAAATAGGAGGCGGAAGGAACCTGCACCAAATCATGCTCCACACCCAGCGGCTCAGTCGCGCCGGACAGCTGCAAGGCCGCAAAAGGAACTCTATAAAGGACGCCGTCCGGCGCCAGCATCACACGGGACTGGAGCTGCTTTTCAGAGAGCTGCCCCAGCAATGCGGCGGAAAGTTTATGCAGAGAGCGCCTGAAAGCTGCTCTTTTTTCCGATGAGCGTTGCCTCTCAAGAATGTTCTGGAAGTGTTCCACCACCGGGCGGGCGTAAGATTCAATGACGCCGGCGGAGGGGAGCGTGAAAACCTGAACGTGGTGAGCATCTACCAGCCAGAGATAGCTGCGCTTCCTCCCCAGATGGAATTCAAGCAGGGTGCTGTCGACGGGCAGGGATTTTTGCTGCAACTCCTCCACTGACTGAAGCGGCGCGGCAAGTTTTTCACCGGCGATGGATTTGCGGATCGCATTTTCGAGCGCTGCATCTTCGTCCTGGAGTTCCTGGAAACGCCGACGCAGCTCAGCATCTTTTCCCGGCTGAGTACGTGAAAGCAAATTCGCAAGATAATCAAGTTGGCGCTGGATCTGGGCATGCCGGCCAGCGTTAGGCGTCTGCTCGGGCGATGCGCTGTTCGCTAGCAGGTCCATCAGTGCGCGGGCGCGTCCGCGCTCTACAGCGAACAGGCCGTCAGCGGCTGCATTGGCATTCCCCGGAACCATAGCCAACTCCACCAGAAGTTCGAAAAACTGGCGCTTACGCGAGTAGTACAAGGCACGCAGGTTTGCGTTGGGTACCTGGCTACGCACCGATTCCAGAATATCCAGCGCATGCTCGGCGGAGGCGCGGGCATCATTCATGTTTCCCGCCTGATAGTCAAGGTCCGCGAGCTTGAAGAGAGATTCCGCTTCGTCGTCACGTAGCCCTGTTTCATGCCGCAAGTGCGCCGCCTGGATGAAGAAAGCGCGCGCTGTGGCAATATCGCCCTTCTGCTGCGCAATGATGCCGAGATAATGCAGCGCGCTGCTCTCTCCTCTGCGGTCTCCATCCAGGCGGTCCACTTCCAGGGCAAGTTCCAGACGGAGACGGGCTTGCTCTGGTTTGTTCTGCTGAAGAAAGTTCTGTGCCTGGTTTCTGAGAATATCGGCGCGAGTGGCGCGATCAGGAACCGTGTTGGCTTCCTTTTCGGCGATCTCAAGTATCTGCTGCGCGCGGATGAAATTGCCTTCCAGCATGTAATTACGGCCCAGGTTCAACCGTGCTCGCGCGAGCTCCGTTGGTTTCTGGGTGCGAATAAAGCCCTTGATCGCTGATTCAAAATAACCCCTGGCTCGTGCATATGCGGCCAAAGACTGGTAGCACAGCCCCAGATTGTTCAATGTTTTTGCATCTCCGGCAGCGTCCCGGATGCGCAACAGACTCTCCGACCGGTTCAGTAACCCGATCGCCTGCTCAAAGTCGCCGGCCTGCCAGAGCGTAAGGCCAAGATTGGAAAGTGTGACGCCTTCATTTTCTTTGTCGCCAAGCTTTTGCCAGTCAATAGCGGCTTCTTTCAGCCGCCGCTGCGCGCCGCTGAGATCAGCCAGACGACGCGACATCGTGCCGCTGTTGTTCGCGGCTTCCGCAGAACAGCGAGTATCAAAGTTGGCGCGGCACAAGGCGAGCGCTTTTTCGAAGAAACTCAGGGCATTGGCGGGATCGGTCTTCTGCAGCGCTGAACCCTGCTTCAGGTAAGTCCGCGCGATGGAACTTGTGTCGCCGATCGCCGTCCACAGCGCCAATGATTTCTCCAGGTCTTTCATCTCCTTGGATTTTTTTGAGTGCGTGGCCCAGGTTTCCGCTTCCTTCCAGGACTCGGCTTTCTGCGCATCCAGCGTCCAGCGGACGATGGAAAATGGAAGCGGGCCGGTCATCGCGTGGACGGCACGGACTTCGACCCGGTAATCGCCAGGCTCAGTGAAAGTCAGGGTCTCGATTCCTATCTCAAAGCTGTCCACGCGAGTTCCCGCGGCGTTGCCGGTGACGCGCATTTCCAAATCGATAGGCTGGTCCAACAGCAATTGTGTAGGCTCACCCGCCGCGACTGTCACGGTAAAGCAATAAAGTTGCTGCGGCAGAAGCACGCGTTTTTGTGGCGTCTCCGCCGGCAACGGAGAGCAGCGGTTCCTTCTCTGCTGCGGTGCCTGATTCCGCACAGCGGTGGGACGGATACCTTGCTCAAGCAGGGCCTCAGAGGCGCGCGCAGAACTTGCCGCGCCTTCCAAAAGAAGCGTTCCTGCGAAGCAGAGAGCAGTCGCGGCGAAAGACTTCACGTTCTTTACCTTCCCAATGTTGCGGTGAAAGTGGAGGGCATTGTAGCAGAGAAAGCGGAGAGAGCTGCCTCTCCCCGCAATTGTTTGTTGTCAAAATTTTCAGCAACGGGATTAGGTGCCCGTTCCGGTGTCCTGAATGACCTCAAACAATACGATCAGCGCTTGAAGGATGCTATCCATCGAACTGTCTCCTCTCTGGCCGGCCCGGCGGAAATTGCCGGGGATTTCCGGTCACCGGGATAGCGAGAGGAGAAAAGAAAAATGGTCAGAAGAGAAAAAGGCGGAATCCCCGTGGCAGCTAGCTAACTGCTAGAAAACTTTAATCTGGGAGGCCTCGCCCTTGAACTCATCAGATTTTTTCATTCCGGGCTGTAATGCCCGGTTCGTGCTGGTCATATCTCTTTCGTAAAACACAACCGGAAAATTTTCGCCTGATTGAGCATGCAGGAAAGACAACACCATGCCTGATGCAATGGAGATCACCGGGCTTTTGCGGCAAGTGCGCGAAGGCAGCCAGACGGCCGAGAGCAGGCTGATTGGCCTGGTATACACCGACCTGCGCAAGATTGCCCGCCATTACATGGCGCGTGAAAGGCGTGAGCATACGTTACAGCCTACGGCCATTGTGCATGAAGCCTATGTGCGTATTTTTCGTGGCGGCCCAGTGGAGTGGCGTGACCGGGCACATTTTTTTGCCATTGCTGCGTCGCAAATGCGGCGCGTACTGATAGACCATGGGCGGGCCTTTCGTGGTCCGAACCGCCGCGGCGAGTGCAAGGTGGCGCTGGACGAAACTGTTGTTCCCAATCCCAGGCAGCCGTGCGAGATCGAGGTGCTAGACGACCTAATCCAGCGGCTGGAAAAGACCGATCCTGCGGCGGCCCGAGTGGTAGAGCTGAAATTCTTCTCCGGCCTTACTGACAAAGAAGTGGCTGAAGCGCTTTCCACATCGCACAGCACAGTACGGAGGCACTGGATGTTTGCCCGCGCCTGGATGGAAAAACATCTGACCCCAGCTTGAATAAAGTTTCCGGAACTTTCCGCTATGCAAAAGGCGGTATGAAAACTCAAGAGAGGTATGACGATGAAAAAATTTTGGGTCCTGATTCTTCTTTCCGTTGCCGGCTTTGGACAGGCAGCTCCTGCTCCTGCTGTTATAAAGCCACACAGGCCGGCTGTCATGGCGAAATCAATAGTGGACAACGTAATTGATCTGGTGAAGAACGGCATGTCAGAGGCGCTGGTGATCAAGCAATTGCAGCGCGAAGGAAAATCTTATGAGCTGACCACGCCGGACCTGGTGAAGCTGCAGAAGGCCGGCGTCTCGGAAAATATTATCAACGTGATGCTGGACCCGAAGGCTGCTGTGCCAGCGGCGGCGTCATCTCCAGTCGCGCCGAATCTGTTGGCGAACAAGGATTCGTCGCCCGGCGGAGCGCCGCCTGCACCCGAGCCCCCGCCACCGGCTAGTGCGGGGACTTCGGCCATCGCGGCAGACACACCTTACCCGCCCGACTTGCCGAACACGTCCCCGGTGCGCAAGCGGCGCGTGGTGATTGCTCCGTTTGTGTTTGGTGCATTGAAAGACCAGAGCCAGGCTGCTGCTGCATATTCTCAGAATCCTTGGATCGCTCTCATGCAGTATAGGAACGCTATTGCGGCGGGATCTCCGGGCCTGAGCACGACTGAGGACATTGGAAAAGGTCTGCAACGCATGATCATGAACCGCCTGCAGCAGTCCAACGTCATTACCGTGCTGGACAGAAACGACGCAATTGATAAGGAACTAGCACGGAGCATTAGTGCGCAGGCCAGTCCCGGCAGCGGGCCAACCATCGGAAAGAGCTGGAGTGCCGATTGCATCGTTACCGGCGATATCACTGTCTTTGGGCGGGATGACAAGACTACACACAAAGGCGGTGTCTTCGGTGGATGGGTGCCATCATGGAAAGGAATTGGCATAGGAGGAGCCGGACTCACCAAGAAGGAAGAAAAGGCCGTGGTCGTCCTTGATTTGAGCCTGGTGGACGCTGAGACCTCCGAAGTTCTCTTGCCGATACACGTCCGCGGCGAGTCAGTGAGAAAGAGCAAAAGTCTGGGACTGGAAGGGCTGGGTATTGGCCAGGGTGGCATTGCCGGCGGAGGCATCGGCAGCGCCATGAACAGCAGCAACTTTGCCAACACCATTCTGGGCGAAGCCACGATTGCCGCGGTAGATCAGATCGTAAAGCAGATCCAGGAAAAAATTCCGCTCCTTCCAGCCAAACTACGGAAGATCGAAGGGCGCGTTGCGCAGATAACGCCCAACGGTATTTATCTGGCGCTGGGAAGCAATGATGGCGTCCTGCCCGGTGACCGTTTCGAGATCCGGCAAATCAACAATCAGGTGCTTGACCCGCAGACCAAGGAACCAATCGCCACCGAAGCAGTCAAAGTCGGCGAGGTTGTGGTCAGCGAGGTGGAGGAAAAGAGCTGCATCGGCAACTACGGTGGACATCCGCTCTCCCCTGACTACGTTACCGGCAAGGGCTACCAGGCCCGGCTGATGTCGAAATGAGAGTGCTTACAGCAATCCTGCTTTGTGCGGCGCTCCTTCCTGCTTCCAGCGCGAAGGAGCGGCGCCTGCAGGTGGAATATGACAACGTGGCGGCGCGGGCTTCGGCCATCCTCGATCTGGTGGACCATTTGGAGAACGACCTGCGCCAGCAGGGGCTCGTGCTGAACCCGGAGATCGCAACCTCGCGCAACGGGCTCACAGCAGCGATGAACAGCGCGTCCGGCGCGCTGGAACGAAAGGACTGGAACGAACTTCGCAAAAGCCTGGATCGCGCGCGCGGATGGATCGACCGGCTGCGGCGGCAGCTCTGAGGCGCATGATGGAAACCAACCGCTTTATCCAACTGCGAAAAATCTTTGACGAAGCTGTGAGGCTGCCGGCCCCGGCCTGGCCGGCCTTCGTGCTCCAGGCGTGTGAAGACAACCAGGAGCTGTATGCGGAAGCCATGGAACTCCTGGTCGCGCACCAGAGTGCGGGCACCTGCGCGACGGTGGATGGTGCCTCTTCATCCAGCGATCCGGAAATGATCGGACCATACAGGATTTTGCGCGAGTTGGGCAGCGGCGGCATGGGTGTGGTTTACCTGGCGGTGCGCGATGATGGAACGTTTCGCAAGAACGTGGCCATCAAGCTTTTGAAGCGAAATCATGCGACCCAGGATTTCATCCAGAGATTCAATCAGGAACGGCAGGTCCTGGCGAACCAGGATCATCCAAACATCGCGCGGATTCTCGATGGTGGACAGACGGCTGACGGCCTGCCTTATCACGTAATGGAGTACGTAGAGGGGCTCGCGCTGGACCGCTTCTGTGACACGCAGAAGCTCGACCTGGCCGATCGCATACGGCTCTTTCAGCAAGTAGTTTCAGCCGCGTGTTACCTGCATGAGAACCTGGTGCTGCACCGCGACTTGAAGCCTTCCAACATTCTTGTAACAGGTGAGGGGCAGGTCAAGCTGCTGGATTTTGGGATCGCCAAAACACAAATTCCGTTGTTCCAATCGCCGAGCCTTACCGGACCGGCAGACCGGCTTCTTACCCCGAGTTATGCCAGCCCGGAGCAGATCAGCGGAGCGCCTATCGGGAAAACTTCTGATATCTACTCTCTCGGCGTGGTGTTGTACCAGTTGCTGACCGGGCGGCTGCCCTACGAGGATTCGGCGCTGAAGCTGAGGGAGGAGCCGCCGCCGCCGAGCGCAAATATCCGCGAAGATCTCAAGCGCATGCCGGAGACCACCGCGCAGCTTCGCCGCCGGATCGTGGGTGACCTGGACCAGATTGTTTTGCTGTGTCTGCGGCATGACCCTCGCCGGCGATATCCCACTGCCGCCGCGCTGGCGGACGACCTTCAGCGTTTTCTGGAAGGAAGGCCCGTCCTTGCGCGGCGCGAGCCCGGCATAGAACGCGCCATGCGCTACCTGAAGCGGAACCGGGCCGCGGTGGCAATCTGCGCGGTTGTACTCGCGGCGCTTGGAATTGGCACGTGGCAGATGGTAACGGCGCAAATCCGTTCGCGACTCATTGAAGCGCGCGAAGCGGGAGTCCGAAGCATTCTCGAGGCGCTGGAACGAAAAGCGCCCAAGCCGGGAGCGGGAACGCCGCGGCCACGTGCCGGCCTGTGCCCGCCTTCTACGGTGCGCGCGGAGGATGTTCGCACACTCCGCAACGCCTTGAAACAGGATCTGGATCCTGCATCGTCGTTGCATCCCGAGTTTACTGCCGAGCGCAAAGCATTGTTGCAGCGCGCAGTGATTTATCTTGATGGCGTGCGTCCCTGCATTGCGCAAGATGCAGCGCTGGCAACAGAGGTGGCCGGCGCGTATCAGGAACTGGGCACATTGTATGAAACCCGCTTCCCGCAATTAGCGTTGGTGGCGTACAGCAGCGCTGCAAAAACACTAGAACAGATTGCCGAGGGCGATCCCAGCCAGGGGCCGAATCGCCAACAGTGGGGCGTGATCCTTGCCAAAATAAACGGCCTGGGAGGCGTGGTCCCTGTTTGGGTTCCCAAGGTCCCGCAACAGCGGGTCCCAGATTCAGCTCCGGAGAGCCGCAGCAGTCAAGCCGCTGTTGTGCCAGTCGCAAGAACAGATTTAGCGCACCCGCCCGTGATATCCGTAAAGCCTGACGTAAATCCGACTGAATACGAGATCGTGAGCAGGAGCCTGGATGCTGCCACGAGCAAATCAAAACTAGCGGATGAGACTTTCACCGGCCTGAAAGCCGACCTGGAGAAGGAAGGAAAGTCCCTTCACTCCGATATCGTGGCAAACCACATGCGCATGCAGACGGCGCTGGAGTCGGCGCGCCATGAGCTGGAGAAAGGCGACTTAACGGCAGCACGAAATGATATTGACCTTGCTAATGAATACGCACGACGGCTGATGAAGATCGTGGGGCGTTGAAGCGCAGTTCCTGCACTGCCACGCATCTACGCGAAAGCGGAATCTCCGCGGCTTACCTGGCTGGCGGCGCGCTTGTGGCGGAGAGGAGGGATTCTACCTACCCTGATTTTTGCAAATCTCTGATTCTCAAGGAGCATAGCGTCAAATACGCATGAATACAGGGAATTCTTTGCTTTCCGCCCTTTCCGCTGTTTCCGCCCTGTCTGCCCAGTAGAACCAATTTCCGCATTTTATGGACAGGATGGACAGGAAGACTTTTGCCGATGATCTTCGAGAAGTGTGCTCAGTGGCCTCTTCATTGCTGATTTGTTCTGCGCTCTTCAGGGGAGATGCGACGCCCTCTTTGAACCAATAGGCCGGAAGCTTGCTGCTTTTTGTCGTTCAGAATCGAAAGCATTGAGTCGTGATGAGACCTTCCTAAGGCGGAAACGTCCCTCGATGAGTGACATCTCGCACTTCTGGCGTTCACGCAATGACATAACGGCCGTTGAGGTACCGGCTAAGTTAATTTGACCGACTGCAGCCGGCGAATATCATCCGGCACTCCATGCCGGGGATTCGCCGCCGCAGTTAGTTGGGATTTGGAGCGAAAGTAGATAATTTGGGAATTCAATTCCGGCAGAAATTCGGGAGCCAAATCTTTCATTGCTGGGTTGCGGCGCCCTTTGTTGGCGCACAGTCAGAAGCAAATCAGCCCGAGGCATTCGAGAGCGACTCGTCGGTGTAAGCCAGTTTGTTTGGCCAATTCTGTAACATGCCGACCGGGACGGAACTGGCCTGTCGCGCCAAGGGGCGCTCCCAATTCGAGCTATTTACTGGGCGCGGCCTCCTTGAATTCAACCCATGCGCCTGTGTGTCCTTGATAAACCCGTAAATTACACTGCTTCGGCGCTCCATGAGCGAAGAGAATTTCAAGTTGTTTTGCGTCTGAGTCGACCTCTCCAAGCTGCATTGAAACCCTCGCTAAATCCTGCTTCTCATCATACTTAGTGTCCGGCATTACGTTCTTGTTAATGATGAGGGTCCACGTTTTCCCCTTTTGCATCAAGTACAGACTAGACGCACCGGCCGGGATCTCTTGTCACCTATGGTGAGAGGAGTTTGGGTAAACAAAAACATCTGGCGCTCTGAGAAACGGTCATCTTTGTTTTTGTCGAAGGATGCCGGGTTATATCGGACACTCATTTCTTTGCCGTCCTGGAACGTGCAGGCAGCATTGGCGGTGGTGGTCTGCTTTTCCTGGACCGCAACAGCTTGGCCTAAAGTACCGATCAGCACGGCACAGATTAGTAAAGCGCGCATCATTTTTCGCCTCCGAAAGCCTCTGAATTCTGAGATTTGGGTGTTCATTACCCGATTCCTTAATGTGCCGGATCGTTGTGGGCACTCCTCACGCGGAGGTTTAAACTTCAGGACATCTGGCTAGGTCACGGAGTGATGGATGTCGCACACTTCGTGAAGACAGCGGCTGTCATGCGCCCCGATTTCAAGCGACGAAGCGTGGCTGGCCCTCATGAATCCATACAGAAGCGCGGCAAATATCATCGCCATGCTCATAGCAACGATCATGGCCAACAGAATGACGGTCGGCGTATTTTGACGATTCTGCATAATTCCCATTCCTCCGTTGAAAATAGGCGTAATGGCATTCGCGATGTTGTGCTTCATCAAAAACTGCCCGAGAGCGAACGCTCAACTCCGGGCCAATTCCATGCTTCAACCAGCGGGGCAGCCAACCATTCCTTTAGCATCCAGACGACCGCGTGCACGTGTGTGGACGAACTCGAGGCAAGACGGCTTTCCAGGAGAAAGCAGGCACCCGATTGGGCCCATGGTAAGAATGTATGCACGTCGCTGGACGTTGGTTGCATCGTATTGCGATATATATTGAGAGGACGCAAGGTGGGCGTCGGCTTCGTCCACGATGACCGCGATGGGGCTCATGGCTTTGAGCAGGTTGAGGACGCGTTCCAGGTTGCCTTCTATCGTCAATATCGGTAAGATTGCCAAAGGTCTGAAGGCCAGCCTGTCGGACATATTCAAGCGGGTTTAATACCTTCACTGTGATCCTTGTAATGGTTTCTGATCGCAACTGAGACTTTCCTTCAGAATTACATACACTCTCTTGTGTTCGCGGTCAGTAGCTACTTCTATTCCGCAGCGGCTATATCTTTTTCTCTGATTGGAAATTTGACATCAGCCGGATCAGAAGTAATTGCTGGTTCCACTGCAATCGTGTAGTCGCGCCACAGCTTTCCAGCCTCTGACCCAAAAAGAGAAGGCTCTTGAACTCTACAAGGAGGCAATGCGCACAAGAGACGTTCACCCGCTGGCACCCCCACCGGACCAATCTTAAACCATTCTCAGGCCGCCGCTTTTTTCTTCCGCTCTGCCCAACGCTTCTTCATGGCCAGACCAATGCGTCTCCGAGCCGCTGCTGACAAATGACGCCTTCTGCGGTCTGGCTTACTTGATGCGGTCCTACCTGGACTAGGTTGCAGAGCCGCGATTGCTTGATTCAATCGATCTCGTTCAGCTTCCAAAACCGCGATGATGGACTGTGTGTCCAAGTGTTAGTCTCCTTTATCCAGAATGGCTACGATTCTACAATAACGGGGCGACACTTCATCATTTCGTGGTTCTAATAAACTGCTTCAAGCATTGCTATCAATCCGGTCAGCCGTAGGTCAGCAATGGATTCCGCACAGGAGCGTCATTCCCAAATTCGCATCCTTAGAAAGGTCTTAAGAAAGTTCTTGATTCTCTTAGAAGGCTCAACATCGTGAAACTTAGAAGCAATATGCCGGGTGTTGTAACGGGCTGCTGAGGGCATTTAATGAAACTGCCCACATCATCAGTAGATACTGTCTACACGGGAAGTATTGCGACAAGATGTTCAGCCTCCCGAAATGGGAATCAAAATGTTGATTTTCCACACTTTTATTCGACATGAGGATTCCTTCGACGCATCTGATGATCGTGAACCTTCTTCGTGCTGTTAGCATTTACCAGCGGTATTGCCGTTCTTTACGAGGTGAAAGCCATGGAGAGCCGTCAGATCTATTCCCCGGCGATCTTCATTTGTTCTCGTCATCCGCTTGCATTTGGTGCGATCAAGAAACTGCTCATTTCCGCGATGTACGAAGTCAGGATGTTCGAGCAGATTCCAACTAATCCGTTGGAGGGTCAGAATCGGCTATTGATTCTCGACACCTGTTCTGTCAAGAATTGGACAAAGATCGCGATTGAGTGGAACCGGACGGGGGGACGGTCTATCGTCCTGACTCAAAAAAGATTCGGGAGCCCAGAGGAGGAGAGCAGGTTCATTTACCTGGGCATCCATGCAATCATTCTGGCGCCGAATATCGATACCGACTTGCCGAGTGCCGTGCATGCGGTAGCAGAAGGCCGATTCTGGATGGGGAGGGAGTGCCTCAGCGAGTATATCAAGCGTACCCGCTCATTTGGCCGTTTTGCCCAGCCGCGTAGTTTCACTGACCGTGAACAGCAGATTATCCCTTTCCTGGTGACAGGGTTTTCCAACAAGGACATCGCCAATATGCTTCAGATAGAGGTCCGAACAGTAAAATTCCACGTTTCCAACATCTTGCGAAAATTCAAAGTGAAAACTCGTAAAGATCTTAGAATGGCAGATACCGGGGAAGAACCGCTTGCGGGAACTGCAGTCGCTTAGAAAAGTTGTTCGTTATCCCTGCAATTCATAATTCATAAAGAATACCCGCGATTTCATAATTCATAAAAACTGAGCTTTGTAGCCAACTGGATCCAAGAAAGGGGTCAGTGGATTATTTGAGTCTACCTGTACCGTTGCGAAAAAGTAGGTCAGTGTACTCCCCGGCGATTTTTTGTTACCCGTACAGTTGTCAAAGAATTTTGAATTTGCTTTCATATCATTGGCATATCGTGAGCGGAAAACTTGCATGTGGCTGCCTGTAAGTTTGCAAGCATTTTGTGACTCAGAAAGGCGGCAGCCTGCCCTCTCACGGCCTTGGATCAGAGCAATTTTCACTGGTCGGACACCTAATATGCTGCTGATTGAAAAGGACTCATGGTTTGCTATCCAAGTCACACCTCGACATGAAAAGAGGGTTGATGCCATTCTTCAGCAGCAGAATTATGGTCACTTTTTACCAATGCGCCGAACGCGCCGGAAGTGGTCGGACCGCGTCAAAGTCATCGAGCAGCCATTATTCCCTGGGTATGTCTTTGTCCGTACCCAATCGTGTAGCGTGGGAATGATTCATCGCATGCCAGGCTTTATAAGAATTGTGAGTTTTGGCGGCAGACCATGTTCTGTGCCACATGCTCAAATTGAGGCTTTGCAACGAATTATTGACTCGAAGCGCGACATTTGTCCAATTCCGTATCTTGCCGTAGGTCAGAAGGTGCAAATTGTCAACGGACCATTGTCCGGCCTCACCGGAATCATTAGTCACTATAGAAATTGTGGCAGGCTGGTCGTCTCAGTGGATTTGATTATGAGGTCAGTAGTAGTCGAGATTGATACGGAGGAAGCCGCACTTTTAAGTCCTGCTCCACCCGATAGACTATCTTTGGATCTGACGGCGTAGTATTGGTTGTTTGGGATACATCAAAATGTGACCAAGGCCGGCAATTATCACGATTCGTCCTCTTCAGGACCGGCATGACATCGTAGCGTCACGCCAAGGCGCGACCTGCTCTTCCAAAATCTACGAGCAAGCGCCGCAGCGGATGATCTGAACTGATTCCACCAGATGGAAGCTCACATTGAGAAATCCCAAGCGGGGTGCGGCCATCGCGTCCGCGAGCACCTCGATTGCGGATTGATGTGGGTTGTTTCCTCAAGATCCCAGCGGACGAGACCGTCACTTATCCGTAATCCCAAAAACCGATTCACACAAATCTGACAGCAAGTGTGCTGTAGCAAAAAAGTACGAGCTACACCATTTGGAGGGCTTTATTTATGGAGCAGCTGACTGAGGAGAAACTGGAAACGACAATTACGACAGGTGTGTTATGGCCCACCCCGACCCTTACCTTAACTATCACCACGATCCAGCCTATGTGAGCGCGCACTATACCGCGCAAACCGGGTTCGAGTCGAACGAGCCGCATAAAAACAACCACGATGGTCAGGGAAATGCGGTGTACTTCCGGCCCCTGGCTTCATGGACCGCAGCCACGGCGGAGATGCCGCCGGTCCTACCAGTCCATGGGATGGAGACTGGCAGATAAGCACGGCACCCACAAAAACTCAATTGACCAAAGGTGTCTATGTCCCGTGAGTATTGCATCTTAAATGAAGTGCTCCGTTGGAGAGCACAACATGATTCTAACCAGCCCGCCTTTACTTTTCTCAAGGATGATGGCGAGGAAGACGCTCAGTGGAGCTATGCTGAGCTGGATCATGCCGCTCGCGCCATAGCCGGCCGTTTGCAAGAGTCGGTTTGGATTGGCCAGCGCGTGCTTCCGCTTTTTCCACCCGGCCTGGAATTTGTGGCAGCGTTTTGGGGATGTTTGTATGCGGGACAATTGCTGTCCCCGCATATCCTGTCCGTTCACAAGCTAATTACTGACAGGAGAATTGTATGAGGAGCAATGATACACGCTACGATGTTTGCGTGGTTGGGGGCGGTCCCGCTGGATCTACAGCGGCAACTTTTATGGCGATGCGGGGACACCGCGTTCTGCTTATCGAGAAAGAATTGGTTCCCGTTTATAAGATCGGCGAGTCCTTGCTGCCTGCCACCGTTCATGGAATCTGCGCGATGTTGGGCGTTGTTGAAGAACTGAACAGTCACAATTTCATACGCAAGCTTGGCGGCACGTTCCGCTGGGGGAAAAACAGAGCGCCTTGGACCTTTACGTTTGCTGAGTCATCAAGATTCCAAGGGCCCACATCTCATGCTTATCAGGTTGAACGGATCAAGTTCGATAAGATATTGCTGGATAACGCCGTTCGAAAAGGTGTAGAGGTTTGGGAACAACATCGCGTGCAAGATCTACTTTTCGACAATGATCGCGTATCGGGAATACGGCTTTTCAACAATGCAGGTGAGGAAATAGTGGTTGGAAGCACCTACGTAGTGGACGCTTCCGGTCATACCAGCACCATTGCCCGCCATGCAGGAAAGCGCATATTTTCCAAATTTTTCCGGAATCTCGCCTTGTTTGGATATTTTAAGAACGCCGGTAGATTGCCAGCCCCCAATTCGGGCAATATTTTTTGCGCTGCTTTTGAAAAGGGGTGGTTCTGGTATATTCCACTTTCTGACATGCTGACTTCTGTGGGAGCCATTATAGGGCAAGAATACTCGTCTTTGTTGCAGAAAGGGCATGAGCGGGCCTTTACCGAATTGGTTTCTAACTGTGGGCCCATTAAAGATTTGTTATCAAACGCTTCTCCGTGCAAGGACGCTCCCTATAACGAGATTCGCGTACGGACAGACTACTCCTACTCCCATAGTAGTTTTTGGAGGCCAGGTCTGGTTTTGATCGGCGATGCTGCCTGTTTTATCGATCCGGTGTTTTCATCTGGAGTGCACCTTGCGACTTATTCGGCATTGTTGGCGGCAAGATCGATCAATACCTATTTTGAGAACCCATTGAGCGAGGAAATAGCTTTCAAGGAATTTGAGATGCGGTATAGACGTGAATATAAAGTGTTTTATGACTTTCTTACAGCTTTTTATGATTTGGATCAAGATCTGGAAAGCTATTATTGGACTGCAAGAGTATTGATGCACTCTGAAATTCCTGGAAACCAGGCATTCCTCAATCTCGTGGGCGGAGATGCCAGCGGGGAACTGCTCAATAGCGTCAACGGCAAACCGGAAGATTATCGAGCGCGTGGCAGCCGAATCTTTCCTGACGCGGCGGGATTGCCCAGCGATAAGTATGCCGAAAGCGGTTCACCACCGAACGAGAGAAGAAAGTTGTGGAGCGAATTGAATGCAGAAGGTTTTAAGCTGCAATTGCGGGGTGCTATGAAGGGTGCTCCTGTGCCTGAGCAGCCACTTTTCAAAAATGGGCTCGTTCCATCCCGGGATGGCCTTTCCTGGACCCACTCCCCCATGCCCGCTGGTATGCCCGCAGCTTACCGGTAGTGGCTTTCCAGATACCAATCGGCACTTGCGTAAGTTGAGATGAAGATTCGGGGCTTAATATCCGCTCGGCACTCGCTTTTTGGGCTTTCGCGGCGGTGAGAAGTTACTCCTGTTCTAAAACAATGTTGACGGTCGCTCACCGCTGTTCCCTTCGTAACTCTCCATCATATATTTTCAAAGTTTTTGTCAGGAGCTTTGTTTATGACTGAGCGACAGATAGCTTTGGTTATCAATAAAAATAAAGTTGGTTCAGCACCTAGGACAAGTCTCCAAACAGATGATAGTGAACAGCTTCAGCTGACCATCAACGAGATTTTTGACGAGCAAGCGCGGTTATATCCAAGAGCTTTGGCTATAGAGTTTGAGAGCAGTCAGCTTACCTATCAGGAGTTGAATGATCGCGCCAATCAGCTCGCCTGGTATCTTCACCGCTTGGGAATCAAAGAGGGAGACCGGGTGGGCATTTGCGTGGAACGGTCGCTGGAAATGGTGGTCGGAATCCTCGGGATTCTGAAGGCTGGCGCCGCGTATGTACCTTTGGATGGGAATTATCCGCAAGAGCGCCTCAGCTTCATGGCGAAAGATGCAGAAGTGCAGCTCTTGCTGTCGCAGCAAAAATTGGCAGCGAGAATTCCCGGGCTCGGGGTGAAGCGGTTCTTTCTGGATACAGGATGGGCTGAAATCTCCCAACAACCGACACAAAATCTCACCAACCGCATTACCGCCGTTCATCCTGCCTACATTCTCTATACATCCGGGTCAACAGGACGACCAAAAGGCGTATGCATCTGCCACCGCAACGCCGTGCGGCTGGTGCGAAACACCAATTATGCCGATTTCGGCGCTGATCAGGTCTTCCTGCAGATTGCTTCGATTTCCTTTGATATAGCTGCGTTTGAGATTTTCGGTGCTTTATTGAATGGCGCACGCCTCATGATTTTTCCTGCGTACGCTCCGTCGGGTAAAGAATTGGGAGAATGGCTTTCACAACATCCCGTCACCACATTATTGTTGCCATCGGGCATGTTTCACGAGGCGGCGGAGTGCGATAGCGGACGCTACTTCCAGAATCTGCGGCAGTTTATCTCTGGCGGAGACGTGCTTTCGCTCAGTCTGGTGCGGAAGCTCCTCAGACAGTATCCCAGCTGCAGGCTCATCAATGCCTACGGGCCCACGGAGAATGGCACCTTTTCCACGTGTGCAGAACTGCGGGAGATGCCTGTGGATGCAAGAAGCGTTCCCATCGGGAAGCCAATTGCAAACAGCACCGCTTATGTGCTCGACCAACACATGCAAGTCATGCCGGTAGGAGAGGTGGGAGAGCTTTGCCTTGGCGGGCATGGGTTGGCCCACGGATATTGGAAGCAACCAATGCTCACCGCCGACAAGTTTGTGCCCGACCCTTTCAGCACTACCCCTGGAGCACGGCTCTATCGTAGTGGAGATCATGCTTGCTATCTACCGGATGGGACACTCGAATTCCTTGGGCGTATTGACCAGCAGGTAAAGCTGCGTGGTTATCGCATCGAGTTGGGGGAAATCGAAGCCGTCCTCCAGCAGCACGCGGCAGTAGGACAGGCGGTCGTTCTGGTACGAGAAGACAATCCGGGTGATGCGCGGTTGACGGCTTACGTAGTGAAGCACACAGGAGAAAGCCTGTCTCCCAGCGGATTGCGTGAATATATCAGCAATAAGCTACCCGAATACATGGTTCCATCAGCATTCGTTTTAATGGAAAAGCTGCCCCTTACAGCGAATGGCAAAGTGGATCGTCGCGCGTTGCCAATGCCAGGCGGTGAGCGTCCGGCTTTGGAACAGTCCTATGTCGCACCGGCAACCGCTACGGAGAAGCTGCTCTCGTCCATTTTGGCTGAAGTACTGCACATAAACCGGGTAGGCGTACAAGATAGCTTTTTTGACTTGGGCGGGAACTCGCTCCTTGCTGCCCAGGTGATCTCCCGTGTGGGCAAGACTTGTCATGTATCTCTGCCCCTGCGCAGTTTTTTTGACCGGCCAGTTTTGGCCGATCTTGCGCAGTACGTTGAGGCAGCCCAGCGGCAAGCATCCAGCGGTCAGGCTCCCTCGATCGGCCCAGTGTCACGCGGTCAAGATATTCCGCTGGGGTTTTCCCAGGAAAGAATTTGGTTCTTACATCTGCTGGATCCTTCAAGTATCGCTTATCATGCCCAGGCGACGTTACAGATCAGCGGGCCTTTGAAGGTGCCGGCCCTAGAGCGCAGTCTCACCGAGATGGTGAAACGTCATGAGATCTTTCGCACTACCTTTATCGAGAAAGATGGACGGCCGATTCAAATCATTCATGAACCTCTACCGGCCTCATTTACGATCATCCACCTTCTAAAAAATGCGGATGGCAGCACGGGTGAGACACCTGAAAAGATCATTCAGAATGAGCTGGCAAAACCGTTTGATGTCAGCCAACTTCCACTCATTCGCTGGATACTGATTTCGTTCAGCGAAGACGAGCATTTGCTAGTGCACGTTGAACACCATTTTTTGCATGATGGCTGGTCGTTCAATGTCTTCTTGGGTGAGTTGCTGGAGCTGTACCGCGCATTTGCGGCAGACCAGCCCTCCCCCCTATTGCCCCTTCGTTTTCAATTTGCTGATTTTGCTCTGTGGCAGCGCGAGTTTCTGCACTCAGACGAAGCCCAGGCACAACTCTCTTATTGGAAAGAGCAACTGGCTGGAAGTCCGCCGATAAGCGAGCTGCCTACAGATCATCCGCGGCCTAATGTGCAGACGTTTCATGGCGGTTTACTGCGAGTTCCGCTTAACGCCGAACTGGCAAGAAGCCTTCACCTCTTCAGCAATCAGGAGGATGTGAGTCTGTTTGTAGTCATGATGTCCTCATTTTTCGTGTTGGCCTATCACTACACCCGACAATCTGAATTCTGTGTGGGCACGAGTATGGCTAACCGACATCGCCCTGAGACCGAAGGTTTGCTGGGCATGCTGGTGAACAATGTTGTCCTGCGAGCGCAGACGATGCCCAATGCCAGCTTGCATGGCCTTCTGTCGCATGTGCGCGAATTGACCTTTGAAGCTTATGAGAATCAAGACGTTCCATTTCAGGACGTGGTGCAAGCTCTGAATATCACTCGCAACCTGAGTATAAACCCACTTTTCCAAACGATGTTCAATTTTCACAACTCGCCCCTGTCTGTGCCTGAGATCCCAGAGTTGAAATTGAAACTGCAAGAGGCTCTGGGAAATGGGACAGCGAAATTCGATCTGGGAATAGTCGTGATTCCAGCCTCCCCGCAAAGGCTGCGGCTGAATCCAGAGTGGGACAAGGATGCCCTCGTCATGCTGTGGGAGTACAACACCGACCTGTTCGAGGAAGCCACAATTTGGCGGATGATTGGGCATTATCAGCAGATCCTGCTATGCATGATCGCGAATCCGCAGCAGAGAATTTCTGAAATCTGTTTGCTGACAGAAAATGACCGACGAGCGCTGGCGGAATGGAACCAGACCGGGAAAGATGTTCCCTTCGACAAATGCGTGCATGAATTATTCAGTCTGCAAGCCTGCCAAACGCCTGAATTGCCCGCGCTCCTCTATGGGCAGCAAACCATGGCCTACAGCTACTTGAACAAAAAGGCCAACCAAATGGCGCATTATCTCAGAAAGCAAGGAATCCATCCCGAGGTCCGGGTCGGCATGTGCATGGAACGGCGCCCAGAGATGATGGTGGTAATGCTGGGCATCTTGAAAGCTGGCGGAGCCTATGTGCCACTGGATGTGAATTATCCTGCTCCGCGCCTGCAGTATATGGTTCAAGATGCAGAACTGAAGCTGCTGCTCACTACTCAGGACGTGAGGGAGAGGCTCACAGGAATTACAGGTGACTGGATTTGCGTGGATCAGCTGTGGGATGAAATCGGACAAGAAAATGATCAGGATTTTGAAAGCGGGGTGCGCCCAGAAAACCTCGCTTACGTGATTTATACCTCGGGTTCAACGGGCCGGCCCAAAGGCGTTGGAGTGGAGCACAGAAGTATTGTGCGACTGGTGAAGCGGACAAACTATGTGGAACTGGGGGAAGAGGATGTGTTCCTGCAACTGGCTCCGGTATCGTTTGATGCGGCGACATTTGAGATTTGGGGCAGCCTTTTAAATGGATGCCGCTTGACAGTGTATCCGGGGGAAGTGCCTTCACTGGAAGACCTGGGCCAGGTAATAGAGAAGAGTGGTGCCACAGTGTTGTGGTTAACAGCGGGATTGTTTCACCAAATGGTGGACACGCAATTGGGACGGCTGAAAGGAGTAAGACAGTTACTCGCCGGAGGAGATGTCTTATCAACTGCTCACGTATGCAGAGCACTGGCGGAACTGGAAGAGACCTGTCTGATCAACGGTTATGGTCCAACAGAGAATACTACCTTCAGTTGTTGCTACCGGATGAAGGTTGCAGATGCGTCTCAACTGGACGGAACAGTTCCCATCGGATCACCGATTACGAATAGCCAGGCTTATGTGATGGACGAGGAGACGGGATGTAATCCAATGCCAATCGGCATTCCAGGAGAGATGTGCGTTGGGGGTGTTGGTCTAGCTCGTGGTTATTTGAACCGACCGGAACTGACGGCGGAACGGTTCGTGCCGAATCCGTTCAGTGAGAGCGGAGGAGAGCGGCTATATCGGACTGGAGACCGGGTGCGCTGGCGGGGCGACGGGACTCTGGAGTTTCTCGGCAGAATTGACCACCAAGTCAAAGTAAGGGGTTATCGGATCGAGCTGGGTGAAATTGAGTCCATCATGCTGGAGCACCCCGACGTGATGCAAGCAGTCGTGGTGTTGAGAAAAGAAGGTAATGGGGAAACCTTCCTCGCCGCATATTTTGTGTCCAGGAATGAAAAGGTTAACGGTGACATGCTGCATCTGTTCTTGCAACAGAAGCTGCCGGGATACATGGTCCCCACTAGCTATATCGAACTGGACGAGCTTCCGCTGACCTCGAATGGCAAAGTAGATAGGGGAGCGTTACCGGATCCCAAGCGGGACAGCGAATCGCATCGCAGTCCACGGAATAGACAGGAGGAATTGCTGTGCAGAATTTTTGCTCAAGTGCTATCGCTGGAGCGAGTGAGCATTGATGATGATTTTTTTGCTCTCGGCGGCCACTCGTTAATGGCGATGAGGGTGGTCAGTCAGGTACGCAAAGCTTTTGGTACGAACATTTCCATCCGCACGATCTTTGATGCTCCCACCGTGCTGCAATTGGGCCGCTATCTGGCCTCCGACCCGCATGCTCCAGTTCCTGTCGTTATATATGCCAATCCCTCGACAATTAAACGAGTCAAGGACGTGGGCCATATTGAAGTTGCCGCAAAATTTGGGGAAGAAGCAGTCGATACTCAGACCGGAGAGCCTGTCTGGTGGAATGGGAATGGATGGTCCTATACCAGCCCCGGGAATTTTGCCACGCAATTACCGCCTTTATTGAGGCTGCAGCCAAGGCCGTCTCATCTGCCGCTGTCGTTTGCGCAGCAGCGGCTGTGGTTTTTGGCGCAGATGGAGGGGGCGGGGGAGGCGTATCACATCCGCTTGAGGCTGCATTTAAAGGGAAAATTGGATCGTGTGGCGTTGCGGCGAGCGCTGAACCAGTTGGTGAAGCGTCATGAAGTGCTGAGGACGAGGAGGCGGAGAAGAGCCGGTTTGCAATGCGGGAGCAGGATGTGAGTGGGAGGCCGGACGTTGGGATGGAGTTGGGGGCGCTGAGAGAGGAAGAAGTGAATGAGAGATTTGACTTGGCGGGTGGGCCGCTGATACGAGGGCGGCTGATCAGGGAAGGGGAAGAGGAGCATACGTTGTTGATCACCATGCACCACATTGTATCGGACGGGTGGTCGATGGGGATTCTGATGAGGGAGTTGAGCCGATTATACAGTGGATACGTAAAAGGTGAGGAAGCGGGGTTGGGGGAATTGAGTATCCAGTATGCGGATTATGCGGTGTGGCAGAGGGGATTGGGAGAGGAGGTATGGCAGGAGCAGAGGGAGTACTGGAAGAGAGTGATGGGAGGAGTACCGGAGTTACTGCAGTTGCCATGGGACAAAGCGAGACCAGTGCGGCAGGATTTTCGAGGGGCGGTGGTGGAAGTGAACTTGGAGGAGGGGCTGACGGGGAGGTTGAAGGAATTGAGTCGGCGGGAGGGGACGACGATGTTCATGACTGTGGCGGCAGGATGGGGGGCATTGTTGTCGCGACTATCAGGACAGGAAGAAGTGGTGATCGGGATGCCGGTGGCGAACCGTGGACAAAGTGAGATTGAAGGGCTGATTGGTTTTTTTGTGAACACGCTGGCCTTGCGGATCGATTTGAGTGGTGGGCCGACAGTGGAAGAGCTGTTGCGGGGAGTGAAGGAAGTGACGCTGGGGGCGCAACAGAATCAGGACATACCGTTCGAGCAGGTAGTGGAACTGGTGAGGCCAGGGAGGAGTTTGGGGTACAGTCCGTTGTTTCAGGTGATGTTGGCGTGGCAAAACCTGCCTGGGAGGAAGTTGGAGATGGCGGGTTTGGAGGCACGAGAGGTGCGGGTGGAAGAAGGAAGGAAGGCCAAGTTCGATTTGACGCTGGCGCTGAGGGAGGAGGGGGAGAGGATCGTTGGGGAGTTGGAATATGCGACGGCGCTGTTCGAGGGAAGGACGATCCAACGATACGTGGGATATTTCGAAAGACTGCTGAGGGGCATGGCGACGGAGAGAAACCCCAGGATAGAGCAGATAAACCTGTTGGCGAAGGAGGAGCGAGAGCAGCTTCTGTATACCTGGAACGCGACAGAGAGGGACTATCCGCGAGAGAAGTGCGTGCATGAATTATTTGAAGAACAGGCAGTGCGGACGCCGGGCGCGGTGGCGGTGGTATGCGGGGGCAATCAGCTTACTTACAAAGAGTTGAATCTGCGAGCGAACCGCTTGGCGCATTATCTGCGGCAACTAGGGGTGAAGCCGGATGACCGGGTGGCGATATG
>JAIQGK010000027.1 GCA_020072645.1 Terriglobia bacterium | reverse complement strand
GATCTGTTTATACCAACCTCGTGAATCAATACAATGCCCGGTTTGAAAGCGTTGATGCCGAACCGGTGCGTCAGCAGGATGTGATAGGACTTTATATCGGCTTAAGTGGTGATTTCAAAGTTTGTTCGTTGGAACTATTGAATATGTGGGGAGATAAAAGGGCTTATAGTCTGGCGCAGGGGCAATAACTATTTGAATGTTTATTTTTCTTGCTGTAACTTAATATAGATTATTACTAATTATTTCATGTCTCAAAAAACTTTCAAATACAGCAACGATGACATAACGGTTGTCTGGAAACCAGATGTATGCCAGCATTCCACTCTTTGTTGGAAAGGATTGATCGAAGTTTTCAGTCCAAGAGAACGGCCCTGGATAAAAATGGATGGCGCCAGCACTGAACGTATCATTGAACAGGTAAAAAAATGTCCCAGCGGTGCGTTGAGTTATTTTGAGAATGAAAAAGAAATCATTTCCGAAAACAAAATAGATTAATTAATTCTCTTTGATTTAGCATAATTATTTTTCTGCAACCACTGCATCACCTTTTCTCTCTGATCTCCCTGTATAATAATTTGGCCATCCTTTGAAGAGCCGCCGGTTCCGCAATACGATTTTAATTTTTTCTCCAGTTCTTTCAAATCTTCTTCTTTTCCTACAAATCCTTCGACCAGCGTAACAACTTTACCGGCCCGTTGTTTTGTATCTCGGTAAAGCAGTGCCGCGAAGCAACCGTGAGCCGTTAAGCTCATTCTCTTGGTATCAGCTAAAAAATCGCGTCACTAGCAATCCATCTCCGCGAGTAACTGCCGCCGGATCACTACGTTCTTTCTCACTTCAGTATGGGTAGCCTTGACATGGTGCGGGTACGTTCCTGGAGTGATTAGCGGGTAGGGGGCAGGCGCGCACACAGGACCATCGTTCCGTGGACGGCGCGATTCTGTTCGCGCACTTGATGACTTGCCTGATGAATTGACGACTGGCAGAGGGCGCGCAGTGGCGCCCATAATCTGCCCGCCATTTTGAATACTGCTGTTGTTTTTGCCGGGATGCTCGGCTAAAATCCTCATCAGGCTACTACCTCTGGGTGCTCTTTACACCCGGTTGAATTTGAATTGTGGGTTCGAAACATCCAGGCCATTCGCCTTCCATGCGGATGGCCTGACTATTTGACGACGAAGTTCTCCTACGCTGCTACAGCACAAAAATTTGATTTCAGTAATTGGTTGAATACGGACACTCGCGCTGCAAGGATCTTGCGGAGAGCGTCTGAACATCGGGCCATTTCATCAGGCGATAACTCAGTCTTGCCGTGAACCGCCAGATTCAACTTGGAGCGATTCACGCCGGCGATGCGCGCCCATTCGACTTGGTTTAAGCCAGCTTCTTCAGCGGCTTTCTGCATTGTCTTTAGATCAGCAATTTTTGCTGCCATCTCATTCCCTCGCTTGAGCGGGGACCAAAAAGAAAAGCCCCGCCGAGTTGGCGAGGTCGATGGAGCATTTTAGGAAGTCAGCCCCTACAATGGCCCTCGGAATCTCGCCCAAGTTGCATCTGCACCTTCACCGTCTGGATACCGCTTGGGAAATTCCGGGGACAAATAAGAACAGATCAGACACTAGCAGAACACGGCTGTTAAAAGCAACCATGCCAATTTACGGGCTTCCCGCGGTCGCGACCTTTGGCGCGCCCATGCCGACGAGCTTGGGCTGATCTGGCAGCGGCGACGGTGATCTCTTGCCGGGTGAGTGTGTGGCTTCGCCGGGTTCTTCTTCCTCGCCGCCCTGGTGGTCGTACTTGTTTCCCGTGGTCCCTGCCGGGTTGATGTGTTCTGGCGATTGCTTTTTCAATTCCTCCCATGCTTCGCTCATGGTTCCCAACTCACTTGCTAGTGCGCCGAGCATTTCAGCATCTTCCGCATTGAAGTGGAAAATGGGTTCGTCCGGGTAGTCCACGCTGAAGAGTACGGCCCGCCCGTCAATGTGCAGTTCGATCCATCCGCGATCTTGCCCCAGTGGGATCTGTATCATGCCTGCGAACCTCCCGAGTCCTGCCTGAAAAGGCGAATAATCTTCTAAGAAGTTGGCCATGTTTACCGGGCCTCCGCTTTCTGCTGCATCAGTTTGGCTGCATGCTCGACGGCTGCGATGACGTTTTCTGCCGTCACTTCATGCGACTGCAGCAGGGCGAACCGGCGCAGGCCCACGGCAAAATACAGCGTGATTGCCGGTGTCCTGGGTGGCGCGGACTGCTGCTTTTCTCTTTGTGGTGGCTTACGCTCTGCCGCGTTGGATGGAGCGGTGGCGGTTGCCATGCCATTGCGCCAGTGATTCTCAAGGGCTGCTTTCATGCGGCACGCTCCGAACCGCTGGCGGTTGTGGCCGTGGTGGGCTTTTTGGCTAACGGCTGTTGCAGAAGTCGCAGCGCCTGATTGATACTGTGCGCGATCCGCACGTTTCCGAAGTCGTGAATCATCCTTGTCACCTTCGAAGTCGCCCGGCAGAGGTCGAACCGGTTGGGCCAGAGAGGTAAAGCTGACTGAATGACCTGCACTCGGAAGGAACGCGGGTTGTAGTCAATCGCCGGATAGCGGCGCACTTTGTCAAGATTAAGTACTCGGATCGCGCGTAACTCTGCTTCGCTTGAGCGATCGAGGCGATGGTCTTTCCGTTGGGTTGGTGATAACGTAGTCATTGGGTTGATTGACCTTTCATCGAAGTTTCCAACCTGGCTCGGTGGCAACCGGAACAATCAGGTAGGAGATTTTTGAAACCGGGCGACCGTTAAACCTGACGGACCGCCCGGCCCGCCTCTAACGTCTTTCCCTGCTGCTTCCTCGTTTCACTGACCTGGGTAAACTTCCCCATGATCACGCGGCGATAAAACCGCCCCACGCTTCGAGCGCGAACGAGTTGCAGGAATGTCATGCGGGATACGCTGCAATATGTTTTCTTGGTGCCGTTCACGAACTGGACTTGCATCTCCCGCCGGCGAGCGTCGAATGAGGCTGACTGCAAGAGTGTGCTTTTCACCCGGACGGTGATCATCGCTTGCCCCTTTCGCCAAAATCGGGATCGCGCCATTGTTCAGCCCGATAGCTAAATAGCCCGGTCTGTACGCCCTTCAGTGTGGCCAGCGGGTCGGGACGAACCGGAACAGAGCTCGCCTTTGCAGGGGCATTTGCTTTGGGACTGGCACTGGCGCCGAACAAGAAAGGCTTTCGCCGCGGCTTGCGTCCGTCCTGGGGATTCGTCAGATCAATCTCATCCGTGCGGCACAGGCGATAATAGGGAACGAACCTTTCCCCGCTGCGGTCCAGGGCGCAAGCGATGCTCAGGCCAGCAGGCGCAAGCAGTTCAATCAGTTCAAAAATTCTGGTGTTTGCCGCCATCTGCGCGCCCGAGTCCACCGTCTCGACGAGCGCCAACTTGTCGGCCCAGTAGTTGAGATTACGCAGCAGTCGGACGGCGATATCGGCTCTGTCTGTTTTGACGTAGCCCGGAGCAGCGCCATAAGAGCGAACCGCGCCCACGGTGCACCGCAATACCCTTGCGATGGCTTGCTCTACTGTGGCGTGTTCAAGGTGGGCGAACGTGCGCCCGATCATGGAATCGATTTCGCGGGAAAGCTTTGGATCCGCTGAAGGCGCGAAGGGTGGCGAGAATCTATTGCCAGCGGCCGGATTTGGTGATACTTTTTCCATGTTCTCGTTCTGGTCTGAACTTTCTGGCTCACGGCTGCGAACCGTGAGCCTTCGCTTTTGTGGGTGCGAAGGCGAACCCGATTCTTAGACTGCTACTCTCCCCTTACGCGCTAACCGCCTGTCTGTCGGTATTCTGCTCAATGAATCGCTCGATCTCGGCGCAACTCACCAGGACGCGCGCACCAATGCGCGTGACGGCGATCCGTTTCAGCCGAATCAAGTTGTCAAGGTAGCGTGTGGTAATGCCCAGGTTGGCGGCTGCGTCGTCCCGACTGATAAGCCTGTTCGGAAGGATGGTCGGGGATGGATTGCTGCGCTCTGTGTTGATGTTCGCCATACTGTGACGGCGACTATGCGCTCCTATTCGAGTGCATTCAACTGCGCAAAATCCGCGAAACTATTTAGCGCGTTTTGCGCACTCGGAGCATGTTGCGGTAAGCGGACACCGTGCGAGTGGTTCCGGTTTCAGCGTCAAGGGCGGCGGCTACTTCTTTCCACTCGCCTCCGCTGCTGCGCAGTTCGCGGAGTCTGGCCTTGATCGCTTCAGGTGTGGCCGGCCTTCCAGCGCGAACCTTTGGGCGTTCGTCTGGCACGGTCGCGGAGTAACCGGGGCCAGCAATCAAGAGACGGTCGGCCAAGGCTCCAATCTCTTCACGTAGCACGTACTCCAAGCGCTCACGTAAAACATTCTGTCGATCACGGATGAAAAGCGCTGCTCCATCTTCCAGCTTCGCGTATGGGTTCATCCAGTGCGGAATCGCCCAGGCGTCGATGCTTTCCTTCCACGTTGGGCCTTTGGTGCGTGCCGCGTCCATGACGACGCTACTACCTTCGCAAGCGACCATAAACCACCATCGCGTGTGATCAGATGCAGGCCCAATAATCCAATCCGAGAGGCAGCTTTCCACAAAGCACTTTCGCTCGCTCACTGAGTTGGGGCATGTCTGCTTTGAGAGATTGATCGCTTCCGGCACGGCTTCGCGGACGAGTGGCGCGAGATGGTCATTCAGATAGTCGTCCCACTGTTCCAGCACAGCCGCGGCGCGCTTCTTCTCGGGCAGTGTCCGGGTCTGCTGGTAGGCAGCGAGATCCGTGTCGCTCCACGCGGTATAGGTTTTCCCTTTGAAGTGTGTCGCCTTCAGACTTAGAACCGCTTGCAGATCATCGGTTAAGGTGGGCATTATTGTCACCCTCCAGTGACTCTCCAGTTTTAGGACATGGGCGGCGCGACCTGGAGGGGCCGCGCTTTTCAGTCTAGAGCCGTCGCCCTGGACCTATCCCAATCTGAACAAGAGTACACCCGTTGCTGGTCGGATTGAGATGGTAAATCTATTACGCGGTGCGGCCAGCCCAGCCCATCGCCTTCTGCATGCGTTGAAGCTCGTCAATGACCTGTTGCGTTTTTTGCTGGTCAAGTAGGACGACTCCGGCATCTCCGCAGTCGAAGCGCAGGCCGATCTTATCCGGCAGATCGTTTGTTGCCCAGATCGAATCCGGCTCATGCTCAAGATGGATGCAGGTTCTATCAGCCATGGGCTCTATTTTAGCGGGGTAGCTTGCATTGATGGGTTTCGTGCCACTCCATGATTCTCTTCATAATACTTTCGTCGGTGTCGTCCGGCTTGCGGAAGTCTGGCGGCGTTTCCTCATTACAGAATGAGCAGCGGCCACCGGCAATCTGTTTGTTGCGGAAGAATGGGTAGAGGCCCATAAGGGATGGTAAACTTTTCCGGCATGTTCCGTGGCCTGCTCATCATCTGCGGTGGTCTTGCCCTGGCTGTGCTGGCTTCCATGCTCGGACGCTGGGCGCGTGAGTCTGTGCGCTGGTACAGGCGTTAGTCATTCCAGATTTACTTTCGCGTTGCATCCCCCCAACGTGTAGAATCGATTCCTGTTTATGAAAGACGCACCTGAAACGGCATCTCCAGTCAGGCAGTTTCTTGCAGCATCCCGCCCAGATAATGTCCCTTCCGAACAAATTCTCAGAAGCTCCGACAGTGGGCTAGATAAAGCTGCCGTTTTCACCCTTATCGTTGTCATGCAAGCCGCAGTCGTCATCTGGTTTGGTTACCATCTACATGGCAAACTTGAAGAGATACTGAGTGAGCACTCCGATATTCTGCTGGCTGGTGCGCATGAAAACCACAATGGAATAACGCTAGTGGCGCTCGCCTTTTTCGACCTTTGCTCAAAGATCGCTATCTCTCTCTCATGGTGTGCCGCTATTTTGTGGTGGCTTGGCCAGCAGAAGAAGCTTTTAAAACCGTGAACGGGGTTCTCCCGCGCCAGCAATCACTGAATGGTGGATTGTTCTAACCGATTCTTAATCGTTGCTGGCTTCTCGACGGTGACCGGTTTTCCAAAGACTCGGACGCGCGCCGGCAGTGGTTCACTGGGATCCATGATGCGGGCCTTGATCTTTCGCGCTTGCACAGCAACGTGAATCCGGAATTTGCGTTCCTCGTCACCCAGGGATTCCGAACCGAAAGTAATAGCTTGGCCGAAAATCGCCTCACGCTTAGCGTCGTTGGCAGCCATCAGGTAAGTCGCCATCCTGCAGCGATCCTCATCCCCAAAAACCTGTTGTCTGTATTCCAAGCGGATTTGGGCAGCGTACAGGTCTATCGCTGCCGTGATAGCTTCGTCCACTCTACGGAGGAATCGTGTGAATTTCGAACTTGGATAGTCCCGGAGCGTAGCCTGCCGGAACATTGCAGCCAGATTCGGCGTGACGATTTTCTTCAGGTCATCGGCAAAAGTGTATCCCCATAATTTCAGCCACCGTCGGGCATCAACCTCTGATACCTTCATACGGTACTCTTTCGAAAAGAACGCGATCACGTGCTTTGTGGTGATCTTAAATGTCGGTTTTGCCATTCGCCCTCCGCAGGGCCGCTATTTTAGATCACTCAACCGACGTTCTAAAGTCGAAAAAGTCGCTAAAAACACTAGTTCACCACTCACTTACAGTCGATAGCCTGACTCATCCACAGTCAGCGTAACGCGGTGGGGCCAGCCCAACCCACCTAAATCATCGTCGGGGAAACTACGTGATATCTACCTGTAAACGTGGTTGTCGTCGTCCTGCCCGCCGGCCCGATTACAGCCAAAATCAAGCCATGTGTACGGGTCGCCGTACATGATATTCGAGTACCGCTGTAGAACCTCTGCCGTATGTGGTTCAAATAGCCAGCCCTGAAACTGTAGGAGCGTCGTAGGCTTCCAGCCGTCAGGCCCACGGTTGCCCCGGTCACTCTTGAACGCCATGCGCTGAAACTCGGGATCTTCCTTCATGGCTTCCAGCGCGTCGACGGCGCGCTCAGCCCGGCGGAGCTGCAGGTAGTCAGCTATGGAAGTCGCCAGCGCGTTCCCAACCCCAACACTCTTTCGAGCATTCGAGCATTCGAGCATGAGTCGTTTGGTCGGTGCCTACTTCTGTGGCTTAGGCGGCGCGGGTGTTGGCCTTGGTGATGGTGCTGGCACGGGCCCAGGTTTTGGTGCCGGTGCAGGTGGCGATTTGCGCACCGGGTCCGGTCCATGGTCTTTCCATCCATTTGTCATTTCAAACAATCCTCACTTTACGGTAGACACAGTTGCCAGTTTTTCACGACCTGCTTCTTCCTGGAGGTGCGCAACGATCACTTTGCTGCGGCCGCTGTAGTCAACGAAACAACCCTGGGCCGTTACGATCAAAAATCCTTCGAGAAGCAAGAAACCTCCCACCCAGAAAATGATGTGAGCCGAGCCAGCGGTAGTCCATTTATCCCGCATCCAGCCTGCGAACATGACCGGCATTGCGACTGCACAGCCGCCATAGAACTGGTGATATCGGTAATGCTCGTCAACGACCGCTTTAAATGAGGTTAGCCGATCGCCAGTGAGTCCTTTGAACATTTCATGACCGAGCTTGTGTTTCCGGCAAATCCATTCCTGAAAGACGTAAAACCTGATGCCACCAACCAATAATCCGACGGTCAGTGCTGACAGCAGTAAGAAAAAACTTGGTCCTAGTGTGGCGTCTTTTGAAGTTGCCGGCTGCAATAAAGAGTGGACTTCAGGAAACCAGAAGCCAAGTGCGTACAGGCCGAGCATTCCCGGTAGCAGGAACCCGATCACGTAGCCGAATGATGTGGCGCTAACATCTTTCATTTCAACCGCCGGTTTGCCGTTTTCTGGCATGGTTTATTTCTTCGGATTGATTACGTCTTTTACGGCCTTGGCAACGCGGAACTTTACCACGGTCTTGGCCGCGATTTTAATGGGTTTTCCGGTTTGCGGATTGCGTCCCATACGCGCTTTCCGGTTGGACTTTACCAGGCGTCCCAGGCCAGGAATCACGAACACACCGTTCTTTTTGGTTTCTTTGATCGCGGTCTCCGCCAGGTGTTCCAGGAACGTTGCGGCGGTCTTATTGTTCGTTTCCAGTTTCTCCGCCATGTGGCGTACGAGTTGGGTCTTGGTCATGGTTTTGCCCTTCCAACCATTCGTCATTGTATTTCCTTAGTTCAATTTTCTAACTACACGCTCCAGTTTATAATGCCACGCTCGTGCGCTCCCTGATTTACTTTACCCGCCAACTGCCCGGCCTCAGCGAGGATCTGAGCGAGCACGGCCTCCAGGTCTATGAGGAGCTCGCTGTCAGGGAGGTTCTTTATCTCTGCGAGCAGCATCCAGGCTTGATCGTTGTAGTGGACCACACGGTTGAGTCCGAAGCGGCTAAGGAGGTAGCCGGGAGGCACATCACGCTCAGGCTGAAGAAGAAGGCGACGGTTCGAGACGTGGTGTGGGAGTTGTCCGGGCTCCTGTCGAACGTCCAGGTACAGTGACTACCGCCGGCACCCGGGGCAGCATTTTATCCGTGGCGGCATCCTCTGCTACACCAATTCTGCCGTCCTACGGATAAGAAGCCTTGTTTTGAAAGGTTTCAGATCGGCTTCTTCCGCGCCGACAACAGCACGATCACCATCGAGCAATCGCGGACAAAACTGTGGTAGTCCGTCTGCAAACGAGGCATTTCTAAATTCCTTAGGAAGATATTCATTTCGTTCTAGGGCCATCTGATGACGGAAGTTGTCGCAGTCCGCCTCGCGAAGAATGCCGCTCTGATATCCAAACACAAGCAGATCAAACGCTCGAATGGTAGGAATTGCCACATCATGGCCGTTTAACATCAGCTTCCGAATAGCGTCGAAATCATTGCTCATCACTGGCGCGTTAAGGATTACGCCGACCGCATGCGAATAGGCTTCACCTGGCTGGACGTGCAGTTTGTATTTTGCTCCCAAGCCCTGAATTGCTGGGAAGTACACGTCGGCCGAAGGCCCGATCAGTTTCTTCAACGAGTGAGGACTCAAAACGGTTAGGACATTCTTTGAAATCGCCTTCAGGACGGACGGCCCAACGCGCTTTCCATATCGTTGGTTTGATCTCAGTTCTATTTCCACTTCTTGAGTGATGATGGGCTGAAGGCCGTACAGCCTCTTGATCTCTCGCAGAGGGGCCACAAGATTAGCAATGAAAAGCTGAAACAGAGCGTCAGAATCACAAGCAAGAATGCCGACTCCAACGCGCGGAGCCGGTTCTAGCTCTACCACTCCTCTTGGACCTCTGCGTATGCGGGGAATCGTTCGATGAAGGTGTCTTTGTGGATCATCAGCAGTTCCGCCGCCCTGCCAATGCTTATTTTGTCTGCTCTGACGGCGTCAAGTACTCGATTGATGTAACCAACCGGAAGAGTCAGTTTGCGCGTCGGGATCGTAGTCGACCGCTTTCCTGCGAAGGGGGCATCCTTGAGACCTAAACGGCCAAGATACTCGTCTGTGGTCAGCGCTCGCTCGTCTATGTCCCGCAAAAGTTGGCCAATATCCATCATGGAGTAAACGCCAGCCTGTTCGTGGGTAATGTAGTCCGCCTCAACTGCGGCAGTCAGCACTGCACCAGCTTCAACCGTTGTCAATTGAACAAGCATGGCCAACTGCTCAGGCTGGAGACGGCTCCAATTGATGCCCTTCGTTTGAGTGGCGTGCCTGAGCACCTCTTTGGGAATTAAACACTCTAACGCAAACGCTTGTGCCCGCTGTTCCTTTACGTCATCGGTGTAACATCCAGGAGTAATAGAATCCACAGCTCTATAATCGAGCGATGCCGCGTCTCCGGGAGCATCGAAAATGGCGTGAGCAAGCTCGTGCATCAAGGTCATGTTTCTTCGGTGCCAAGTCGTCCTGTAGTTGTTCGCGAAAATGCATGGCCGATCATTCGGTCGCTGCCCAACATAAAAAGAGCACCCCTCCAAAACGGATTCGGGTATGTTGCTTTCAATTACCAATAGGCCCAGCATACGAAGGTGAGGGCGAATTACGCCACCGATTCCAGTTGCGCCATGCGTAAGGCCCCGTTCAGACCTGAAGATTCGAGCAGCTAAGCGACCCTGTTCGCGCGGTGCTGATTGCGTATCGACATTCTTAAAAACCGTGTCAAATGAGCTCCGCCAGGCAATCGAGCGCTCCTCAGTGACCTCTTCCAACTCGTTCAGATAGTGGGCAAGCTGCCGAATGAGGAAGACATATTCACGGTCAGATTCGCCCAATTCATTTGCTCTCAACTTGTACCAAATGGCACCAGCTTGGGTCACTTTTTTCGAGGGGACCAAAAACACGTCTGGTTCGACTCCAAGAATTGTCGCGAGCGCTGGAACGATGGATTGCGGGATCAGGCGCTGTCCGGATGCCCACTCGTCAAAGATTGATGGATTTATTCCAAGTAGGCCGGCGCAGGCCTTTGCGTCCAGGCGAGCGTCACTGAGTATTTGTTGTAGCATTAGCCGAATACCTCAAAGCCGTTCAAGCGCTTCGCTGGAGAGGTAAGTTGTATTGGACGAGCGGTTGACAATGTTTTGTCGGTCAAAATCCTCTTTTAGGAGACCCCAAGAATAGCAAAATGTTTCGAAAATACCTAGTCGCAAAATCAATAAATTAACACCAAGGTTACGTCATATCCGATCTGGGAGTACAGCAATATTACTGAATTTGAAGCACTTACGCTACTAACGGTTGTCTCGCCCTCTTCTATTGGATGGCGCAAACCGCTCCAGGACGCAGCGAAAGTAGAGTCTGACGCCTTCGATCTTCTCTGGCTAAAGGGCCATGATCTGAGGGGCCGGGCCCTGGTCGAGCGTAAGCACATTTTGCAGGAAGCCCTCAGCGGGTGTGGTCCGTTCGTCCGGTATGGAGTGCATCGTTGCCAATTGGAGGGACAGCACCTACTTGGAAAGCGATCGCGCGCCGGCCTTACTGAAGATCAAGAATCGCGATTACACCGGGGCAGCGGGTACTCGTCAATGTCGCGCTGGGTGAGCTTGGCCGGTTTCATGGCGTGCCGGTTCCAGTTTGCAGGCAATCGCCAGCACGATCAGCCCAGGCACATCTCCAAGCTGCAAGGCCAGCGGTGACACTGTGCCGGTAATCCATTGGATTTCAGGGAGCAGGTTGCCAGCGAGTACGGCGGCAAGCCCTACGGTTGCCAGCGCGTAACCTTTGGGCCATGTGATCTCAGAGACGAAGGCCAAAGCCAACAGAAGCAGCCCGGCGGTTGCGGTTGCTGAGATGCTGAGATTGAGCAGGGCGCGTGTTGAAGTCTCTGGCCACTGCCGCAAGATCGCCAGAATGAAGCTTGAGCAGAAGAAGATCGCCCACGGCGCAACGAACCGGCGCGGCAGCACGTCGGCAATGATCTCTAAGGCCACGGCGCAGAGCATGAGATTGTGGGCGATTTCCAGCAGCCAGAAAAATGCCCGATACGCTGAAGGCGTGAAGTGCAAGACGAAACCGCCAGCGATGCCGGCGAGGGCGACAAAGGCCAGATAAGCGGGTAGAAGTTTTGGGCGAGTGGACCGCGCGCGGATCGCGGCGACGGTTCCAGCCGAAGCTATCAGGATGTGAAGCGCGAGAAGGGCGAAGTTCATAACCTCACCCCTGCACGGTTTACCTGATGGGGCATTGCGGATGGCCGGGACACGGCAGGCCGCAACACCACTGGACTACCTGCACAACCTTTTCCGGCTTCACGGCTGCAACCGCGAACAGCGGAACAAAGGCCAGGGCGACAACTTGTAGCGTCTTTTTCATGGTGGCAATTCTCCCTGCTGGGAAGATTACCACGGCGAGTTTTCATGGTTCACCATCTCCAAAGGCAAAACCCCCCGGCGCAGTCTTTGGGCGAGAGCTGGCCGGGGGCCGGTTGGTTAGCGTGTGGGTTGCGTGATCTGTACGAGTGCGCGGCGCTGCCCGTACCATGTCGCCAGCCTCCAGACTGGAACCGCTACCAGCAGCAGCGAGAGCAGGGAAACGAAGCATTGCCAAGTCTCTTTGCCGTTGCATGTGTAACCGAGCAGTACCGCGCCAGCGAGAGCGACGGCACAGGCCAGCGACTCGCGCCACCCCGCACCCTTTGCGGGTGCGGTTTCCAGTGTCGCGCATCTCGGCAGCAGAAGCCCTGCCTGAATGCGGGTGACTTCCGTTTGCGCTTCGATCAGCCTTTGAGTTGAGAGATACGCAGAGAAATCAGTGAGCACTTTTGTGTAACGGGTAAGGACAGAATCAAAATCTGCATTGAGGCTTTCCACATCATGGCCAGAGCCAGAATAGAGCTCTGCCCAGAGCATCGCAGCAGTTTCATAAAGCGGATGGCCCTGTCCCTCTCCGGGATCGGTGCCGCCGTGAAATTCTGACTCGGTAAAGGCTTTGACAAGCCATAGACCTGCAAGGATGTTTGATGGGTGGGTGGCTTGTAATGAGGTGACTAGGTTCTGACGTGTGACGACTGCTGAGTTTTGCCGCATGGTGTTCCCTCACTTTCCATTGGATGCGGCACGCGGATTTATAATATTGCGCAGAGTGTTTGCGTGCCAATCCACGCTGCGCTTCAGGTCAGTTCGTGAGTTGGTAGCTCTCGGGCTGGCCGTTCTTGTTGCTGTTTTACTTCTTACCCCATCTGGCCTGTGCGGCCTTCCGGGCGATTGCTTTTCGCCTCGCGGGACTAAGCACCTTTTTCCGATTCTTTGCGCCTTCGCGTCCCATCCGAGCAGCTTCGTTAGGATCCAGTGTTTTACGTCCCATTGGCATATGTTACGATAAGCTAAGCATGAAAGTCAAGTAAATAATGAGTAATATGCTTGACATACTCATTTATCTATGGATAATTAAAGACTGACCGCGCAAGAGCTACCAACTCCCAAGCGGGAATTGCAACCTGATTGGAGGCTACGCAATGGCCACTCTGGCGGCGAATTGGGATATATCAGCATCGTGGAACTGATACAGCACCGCGCAGAGCTTGATCTATATTTCACGCCCCGCACCTTGCGCGAGATTGGCAAACGGGCCGGCGTGGAAGGAGGAAGCGCCGCGCTCGACGGTTGTACAGTCGTGCCACTGACTAGCTAATAGTCGTAGAGGTAAGCCGCTGATTCTTCATGATGCGCGGAAAGGAAACCATCTCAACTATCGGATAGTTAATCACCCAAAACAATCACGGCCAGCCCGGAATGCTGATACATCCCGAGCTGGCCTAACCAAAGTACCAAGGTGAAAAGGACACCTCAGCACAATGGCTACACCGAATTTTACTCGCCTTTCCAGCTACTCTCGATTACACTCCGCAACTATGCAAGTGAAAGCGTTCGTCCTGGGCCTTGCCCTCGTCTTGATCGGCTGCGGTGGCGGTCCTTCAACCGTCCACGCTGCTCCACTGCCAAGCGCCACCCCATCACCTTCACCGGCAGCGACACCCGCTCCGACTCCCACGCCGACGCCGATACCGGCAACGGTGCCGAGCGGCAGCTTGACTCCGATTGATGTTTCAGCGGGTAACGTCACACTGACACTGGAGCCCGGAGAGTACGGTTGCCCCGCGTCCATTCCTTCCGGCACTCGCATCATCGGGCATGGGACAATCGTTCCACCGGAACTGACAAACGATAAAGCCTTTGCGCCCATGAGCGCTGCTGCTGCCGCGCCTGTCAGAATCTTTTGTGATCACGATCTCGTGATCTCATCCGTGTCTGGCGTGGAAATATCAGGTGTAATTTTCTACTTTGAGAACCTGGGCGGCATGGTGCTCGATAGCATCACCGGATGTCAGTTCAGCATTGGCATCGCCGACTCTCCGCTTGCTATGAACCTAGAAAGCACAACTGGAAATGCCATGGAAAACACATTCCCGCGCCTCATCATTTACAACGTAGGCAAGGGAATAATACTTCAAGGGTTCAACAGTACGGGCGTCACATGGGACGATTTTGGGCATGTTGAAATTGTCCGTGCAAGGGATTACGGAATCAACATTTCCCGGTTTTCCGACACTAATAAGTTTGATCACGTTCTGATTCGTCTTGCCAATTCTGCCCAGGCTGGCGTGATCTTTAACGATGCCGCTGCGCTTGCGGATGTGGATGCCAGCGGAAACGTATTTTCTTTTCTCTCATGCGATGTCGATAGCTCCACAACGTACACCGGATACTGCGCTGATTTTCGCGGGTACACCGTGGGCAATCACATCCTCATGGGCTTCGGCATCATGCCTGATGCGAACAAGGTGCATTTCCAAAATGCTTTCAGTCAGCAAGCCAACATCGTTGTCAAGATTCAGGAGAGCCCAAAGATCCCTTAGTTTTACTGAATAAGCTCAACAGTCCACATCTGGGGCGTCATGGTATTCGCGGCAGCGCAGTTTCCGGTGAGCGTAATTGTTACGCTACCGGTTGTCGCGATTGCCAGCGCCCCGGATGTGGTGCCAAAAATAGAAGTGCCACCAATGGCGGGACGTGCTAGGAATGTCTGCGCGTTTGTCACCCCGGCATTGTTGAATATTAAAACCTCTCCTGTTACCTGCTCGTTTGCCGCATTCGTCGTGAAATTGTAAATATTGGAGCCGCCGAAGCTGAGTTTAAATGTGGTTGCAGCAGCATTGATAAGTACATCGAAGATTATCCTGATTCCTTTTCCTGCACCTAGCGTGTTGGCTGGCAAACTGTAGGTATAGAGAGGCTGGTCGGTTGCGTTGCCTGTAGTGGCACCCAAAATAAATTGAGCATTGAGAAGCGTGACCGCGTTACTGTTTGATGCCCCCATGAGGCTCGTATTGTTTAATATTGCTTGCAGCACGCCGCCTGATGGGATTGAGAACCGAGTCCCGCCCTGATTATCTTTGATCGTGAGCGCGGTGGCTGCTGGTTGAATGATCTGCCCAGTCGTCACGCTGGTCGGTGCAATCGTCCCGCCGTTGGCGAATACCAGAGGCCCGGTGCCGGTTTCATCCGTCACCAATGCCGCAAGCTGCGCGGATGTGAATGTCCCGGTAAACGATGCCAGGGAATCGTTCAACATCGCAATCGCTGAACGTGTCCCGCTGTTAATAAACTCAGGCCGATGCAGCGTGGAATCGTTGTACATGCAGGCCGTAGCTCCGGATGAGCATGTTGGCGTGGACTCTTCCGGCATCACGGAATCCCCGAACTTCATGGGAAACGTCCCTAGATCAAGCCCACCCGCAATGCTCTGTGTTGCATTCGCCGCAGGCGTGCTGATAATCGGAGTCGGGTAAATCGTGCCGCCAAAACTGATGGGCCAGCCGTTCGATACGTTCACGCTTCCATTTGTCCCGCCGTAGAACCGCACGGTGCTAATCGGATAGCCAGCAATCTTCGAGCCCTGCGCGTTGACCAGGTTGATGGTGTAGTAGGTGGTCGAGGGGATCATCGAATCGGTAAACGCGAAGGTGCAGACCGTGGTATTCGATACCGGCATGGCCGACCCAGCAGAGAGTGCCGCAGCCTGTGAGAAGTTTGCCCAGGTCCCCGGCGTTCCGGTCACGGTGCCCTGTAGCGTCTCGCTTCCGCTGGTGGCGCCAATGTAAACGCGAAAGCCGGTCGCGTTGGCTGGCTGCGTCCCAGGCGCGTTTACGATCAGCGTTCCCGGCCCGCTCAAAATAAAACTTGCTTCCGGCGACACGTTGCTGACTCCGCTTGCGTCCTGAATCGCTGTCTTTACAAAGTAAGTTCCGGCCGCCAGCGTTCCAGGCCCAGGAGTTGCAGTGCCGCTTGGCGCCGCAGTTTGATCGGGCTCGCCTACAAGGTTGCCGAAGTTATCGGTGAAGCATTGCACCTGCTGGGCTACAACTTGCGCTGTGCCAGGGACGTTGGCGACTTGGTTAAGTGTCAGGGTCAACGTGCCGTTGCGGATTGGGCCACCGGATGGCGTTTGAATGACTCCGTTGATGGTTCCCGCCTGGGCGTTCAGCACAGAAAGCGCGATCAGTACACCGCTTAGGATCATTCGTAAAAGTTTCATTGGCTTTGCTTTACCTCGTTTTGGAATCGGCTTCTCGGTGGCCGTCATTTCTCGTTGAACGCATCTAGCGCGCCCTCGCGCTGGCCCTCGAAGGGGTTGCTGCGCATAATCTGAACCGCCTTTTTCAGCATGATCGGACGGATAATTTCTTTCTCTTCCGGTGTGCCCGCGTGGAACACTTGCTTGATCTCGGAATAGCGCAGGTGCGGAAGATAGAACTGAAATTCATCTAAAGCCGCTTTCCTCATTTGGCTCTTGCGTTCCTTCTGGCTCATCTCTCCGCGGGCGATACGATCTCGCCGGTCCTGCAACTCGCGCCGCAGCTCTGGGGTGATTGATAGGTTGTCGCGCATGATGTCGTGCATCAGCTTTTGCGCCGGTGTCTGTGATTCGTATTTCGGGAAGGTAATGCCACCCTGAGAGAGCAGGAAATTGCGCGTCGGTTGGTCCTGGTGGCTGGCGTTCTTGACCTGCTGCACTGGCCCGAGTGGGGCCACCGCGTGCATACCGATATCGCTGAGGATGTTCAGGCCCGAATCGTGTTCGTCGTAAACCTTGCTTCCGGTATAAGAGTCCCGGTTGAGCGCTATTTCCGCGCCGGTCTTGAGCAGTGGGTTCGGTGTGAGCGAAGCGGTCACCAGGTCGCCCGGTTCTCTTTGTCCCTTGACTACCTGCTGGATTGCCGACGGCACAGCCGAAGCGCCGGAGCGAACCATGCGCGCGTTCTTGTCGCCGGTGGCGGACTTGAGAACGTGATCCCACAATTCGTAAAGCACGAACGTAACCAGCCCCAGCATGAACATGTGGTCAATGCCGCGCGCGCGATCCTTCAGGGAGGAATCAGGGGAAAACGTCTCGCGCAGCATCTGGCCGTAAGACTTCCACACGCCATAGTGATAGCGGCTGAAGATCGTTAAGAGGGGATGGCGCATTACGTCGCTGAGTCGCTTGCTGTTCATCACGCGATCGGGAACGCGGTAATCAGGGATGTGCTTGGCAACCTGGGCCATAGCGTCTTTGAAACTCAGGTTCGGATCTCGAAGCTGTTTTTCATAGGCCGATTGCAGCATGAAAATATCGTTCGACATCCACATGGTGCGCTGGCCATAAAGCCGCATGTTATCGAGCAAGCGGAAGCCGCTGATGCGCGCCGCGTTCGAAAGCAGCCCATGGTCTCGGGCGTTCTTAGGTTCCAGTCCAACAAATTGCGCGATCTTCTCCCGGTCTGTGTGGTCACTCTCAAGATGTTCCAGCAGTAATTCGTAAAGCTTCTGGTGCAACTGCTGAAGGTCCTGCCGGTGGCTCATCATCGGCGCGCCCTGGTCGAGAGCGTCAAGGAAATCCTCGTTCTGTGTCGTCACCGCCTTAATCGCCCGGATGCCGGCTTGAGCAGCTTTCGGCCAGGCCAAGGGGTTGAAGTTGCCGGACACTCCGCGCTCTACGAGCCAATGATTTGCGATGTTGAAAATGTGCCGTACTGGATTCAACAAGAGGCTGGCCGTCATAAAGTTCCCGATCCGGTCCAGCACCGTGTATGGTTCGCCGTGCATCTGCCGCGCGTAGCGTTCCAAAACCTCGGCCGTCCGCGGTTCAAATGACCAGCCCATGAACTGAGGAAGCGTTGTCGGACGCCAGCCCTCGGGAGGCATGTCGCCGTGGTTGCTCTTGAACGCCATGCGCTGAAACTCGGGATCTTCCTTCATGGCTTCCAGCGCGTCGACGGCGCGCTCAGCCCGGCGGAGCTGCAGGTAGTCAGCTATGGAAGTCGCCAGCGCGTTCTTGTAATACCGAAGATTTGTGTGCTGCTCTATTTCCTTCGTCGTCGCCTGCGTGAGAGTCCATTCGTCGCCGTCTTTGTCTTTGAACGTGTCGCCAACATTGAGCCCAGGCTTATCTTTGGCAAACTCAAACCCTTCACCATCCTGAAATCCTGTGATCTTGCCGTCGCCGCGGTGGACCACAATTCGGTTTGGCCCTCGCTGTTCGTCGGATAGAGGTAACTGCTCGTTGCCTGTCCTCTCTGCTGCAAACATCTGGCGCCGCTGTAGCGAGCTGGCATGCTTGGAGAGAACATTCCCCTTGCCGGTGCCTTTCTTGCCCGCCGTGGCCCGTCCTAGCTGGCTGGCGCGTCCCTGTACGATCCGGTGGATATATCCCGGCGGTGCTTCCCCAACAGGGACGCCCAGGCCGTTCAGGGTGGCCCGCATCTGCCTGCTGGCATCGTTCAGTGGATTTATGTACTCGTCTATGAAGCGCTGTTGCGATGGCGTGACCGGCGAGCTCGGGTCTTCGATGTGGTGATAAATCGCTTCTTGATCCGCCGGCGTGGTCGTGATCGATTCCAGCAGTTTCTTGGCGCGCAGCACGTCGGCTTCATAGTGCTTTTCAAGATCAAATAGCCTGTCGTCCACCGACCGCGCTATTTTGGTTTCGTCAGACGGTTCGAGCAGTCGCCGGAGCGCTGCCTTCGCTAAGGTGCTGGGCACGTCCATTCTGGCAAAGCCTGCCTCCCCTGAGCGATTGCCAGATGTAACCACGTCACGCAGCGGGAAGGTCTTTGTTTCGCCGCTGGCAAGCTGGATGCGCACGACGCCCATCTGCGGATCAACATACTTGACGGTTCCGACCTGGCCGCCCTTGAGCGTTACCGTGTCGCCCTTCTGTGGCAGTGCGGGTGCGTTGCCGGGGCTTACTGAACCTTGCTGCCGGACGTCGGCTTCTTTAGGCTCTGCTCCAACCGCTGGCCTTCCTTGAAGTCGTCCAGCACTCGCGTCATTGCCTCCGGAGAGAGTTTTTCGTATTTCCTCTCGGACTGTGGCGTAGGCTCGGGATTTGATGTCTTGCGGTTTGTGGTATCCACTGGCTAACTCCCTGGCGGCATTATCAAGCGCCTCGTTGACCGGGCCAGCATACGAGCTGAGTTTATTGTAAGCCTCTTCCGCCTGGGCCGCTGCCTCTGCTACCTGGCGGTTCTCGCTGGCCTTGATGCTCTGCCCTTCGATTGTTTGCAGTGCTTGCGCCTTGCTCTCACTGGAAACGGCGCTAAACACCCGGCGCTCTTTGGCGATCTGCTGCTTGATGTACGCGGAAATCTCGGCCTTCTCCAGAGCCAGCGAGTGGATCTGCTGGTTCGCCCCAAATAACCCGCCCTGCTCAACTGTGCGGTTTCCGGAACTAGCTACGAATCGGGCCAGCTCCGCGACAGTGGCCTCGGTGACGTTCTTCCCTTGGGCCTCGCGCTTGTCCAGCAGTTTTACGATTGCTTCCTGATGGGCTGGATCATCCGTTGCCTGACCGATGGCAACGCCGCGCCCCTCGCTCATCTTCCCCGTGGCCACCTTCTCGAAAATCGACGGATCAAGTTTGGAGAGCGCCAGTCCATTTGCGGCCGTGGCTTCACCAAGGGAAATGCCTTGCTTGTCCAACTGCTCGGGTCCCATGCCGGTATCGCGGAAGAATTTCGCCGCGTCGACCGCGGTTCCCCGGCCTTCAGCTATATTCTGCAGGGCACCGCGGGAGCGCGCTTCTTCCGCTGTATCGACATTCAGGTGACGCACTAAGAGATCAGGAACATGGTTCTCTTTAGCCAGATGGACGCGGTGATGCCCGTTGACCACGTACAGCTTTCCGTCTTTGGGATCACGCCACACCGAGACGACGCCGGCTAGTTCATCGTTCCACCGCCTGCCGCTGAGCAGGTTAGTGACGCCCTTCTCGTTGACGTTCATTTTGTACTGGAAACGCTTGGGTTCGAGAACCAGTTTGTCGACGGGAACGCGCCCAGCCTGGCCTTTCGCGGGTACGCCCTCCGGAAGTTCGTGCTCGATCTCTGATTTGTGGAAGGTCTGCGGCGCTACTTCTGCGGCGGTTTTTTGGGTTCCACCGTGATCTTCTTTACCTGGTTCGGATCCAACCTGAGTAATGCTTCGAAGCTCCCCACGTTTTCGTTCTCCGCTGGCTTCTCTGGATTCCTTGTGGGCGTGGAGTCCTTTTTCTGCTCCTGCGAGATCGGTTCCTGTGCCATAAGAGAAATCTGCTCCCTTGAATTTTAGTACCTTGCCATCCGGTTGTTCCACGGAAATAGTACGGTTCTTTAATATCTCCCGGGCCTTCTCTAGTCCAGTTTTCAACTGCTCCGGCGATTCGCCATGATAAAGAAATTCATCGCCCTTTTGATGGTAAGCGTCAAGTCCGGCTTCTTTCGCTGCTTCGCCTTTGGCCACCAGGAGCGCGTTCCCGGCCTTGTAGCCAAACTTGTCGTTGAACGCTTTCAGCCCGTCAGAGTCGGACATGGCCACGGCTGGCGAGGCCGGCGCATCATGGAAGGCGCGCCCGTTCGGGATTGGCATTTCGGTATGCGTTCCATCGCCATTGTCCAGCCGTGAGGTGTGCAGCTCCCGCGCCATCTCTTCCGGATTCATGTCGGCTACGCGCTTGCGCTCGGTTAGATTGGTACGGCGGTCAGGCTGAATGTCCTGCTCGGCGAACTGCTGAATTTCCTTTGGATTATTGCCTTCGATGATTGGCGCTTGCTTTTCGCCGGTAGCTACAACATCCCGCGCCTCTGGCTTTGCGACACTCTGTCCTGGGCTCGGCGGAATTACCTCGCCGCGGCTTCCCTCATTCCCGGTAAGATTTTGGGTAGTGGGCTGCTGGCCCACGGATACCGGTGACGTTGCGGCCGGCTTCGGTGTTGGCCTGGTTGTTCTGAGGAATTGCTGCATCGGTTGCGCTGGCACTGGCGCCGGAACTGGCGCAGGCGCAGAGGTTGATTCCTGGGCTGGCTGCTGCGCGGCTGATGATGTGGCTCTATCGTGCTTTGCGACTGCCTCATTGACCAACTTTGCCGCCAGCACATCGGCTTGGTCCGGATTCCGGACGATGTGAATTTTCCCGTCAATGAACACCTTGCCGTTGTCGCTGATCCAACGGCTGAGGTTACTGTGTGCTTCGTCAATCAACGCATCGCGCTGTGCGGGTGGGTGAGAGGCAATCACCTGGGCCATCGCGGCGATGTGTGATCCGTCCAACTTGTTACCAAATTGCTGGCTTGGTGTCGGCGGTAGCGCGGGCGCTGGCGGCACGGCTGGCCTTCCGGCGACCACGTTCTTTGCTATGGTCTCGGTTGCGTTCGCCTGGACCATCGCGTTAACCGCGTCTCTGTGGGTCTTGGCTGCTGAAGTTACCGCTTGCGGCGTGATCGTGCGCTCAACGGGCACTGAGACATTGAGGCTACTGCTTCCTCCGCTCGGGACCGGGACGGTTCTCAATTCGGTTTGTGTGCCTGGGGTGTCGTTCGGGCTAACTGGAACATTCTCGCTAATTGCCGGTGGCATCTCGGCACCCCTGCCTCCATTGCGCGGGACGTTGACCTCGAACTGTGTGCCGCCGATCTTGACTCGTCCTGAAGTCATATCCGGCGTTCTGGCGATACCTGCTTTCACTCGCCCGCCCAACGCTTCCGCCGCCGAGAAATCACCTTGCGGAGATTCCAGCTTAGCTGTCTTTAGCCCGATGCCACGGGCCGCAATGCGCGCTGACGGAATAAAGAAAGCCAGCGTGCGCGCAAGGTCCTCTTCTTCCGGTGTCGCGCCTAATTTGTGCGCTGCCTTACCAGCGAGAGGACTGAGTACGGTTCCAGCAGCGAGATCAAGTCCTGTTGCGATAGGCGACTCTATGGCTGCCGCCGGAGCAAAGACCATGCCCGCGCGTCCTGCAGCGTCCACAACTTCAGACACGCCGCGAACCGATTGCTGTTTGTATCGCTCGTAGGCAGACTGCTCTTCCGGAGTCCTTGGGACGTGTGGATCGCCGCGCCCGGTATCGGGAATGGTGACAGGCGCGGGAGGCGCAGCATCCAATTCCGGATTGCGTACCCACTTGCCATTCTTGAGGACCGTCAGCGGCTTTGGTTCGTGCGGTTGCGGCAATGGCGCAGGACGCAAGCCAGTGACTCCGGGTGACGCTTGGTAGATGTCAGACAGTCCACTCGCCAGCGGCTCGGGGAATGTGGCGATATGGAGTAGCGGGTCTTTCCATCCAGCCGCTTCAGGTACGGCTTCATTTTGATGAGGAAGGCCGCCACGATCATAAGTAACCTCGCCCTGCGGCTCTTGTGGCTTGCCCGCCACATCAGCCACCGGCATCCCTGCTGCTTTACTGGCCGTAGCCCTAGGGCTCGACGTGCGCGCTGCCCCGGCTTGCGCTTCAGTGCTTACACGCGGATACCAAACATCGGTGAATCGTAGCTGTGGCCGTGGCGGAGCAGGAGCAGGGGTTTTGTATCCGACTGAGCCAGGCCCCAGAGGATTCCCACCCAGCGGTGTAGTTTTCGCGGGAAGCGATTTCGCTTTGTCGGCCTGAACATCTTTCCAGATTTCATCGTCGCTCTGAGAATGGCTGGCGGTATGTAGCTTGCCAGCGGCGTCCGCGTAAGGGAAGCGCTGCGCATCACTGCCGGATATCTCTTCTTCCCCGAACGTGACGGGCTTATCTATTTCGTGCTCGCCAAAGGTGACGGCGCGAGACGTCCGCTGTGCGCTCTTTGCAGCGGGTGGGTGTTCTTGGGAAATATCCGACTCGCCAAAGGTGACCGGCGATTGCTCGTCAAGATCTTCTTCACCGAATGTAACCGCGCCGCCCTGCGGATCGGCCATTAGTCCACCAGGAACCAGAAGCCATTGCCGAGGACGGTATGCACTGAGGAAAGCCGGATGCTCACCAAGTCGTCGGTCTTGCCTTCAGCTTCAGGCCCGTTCAGTTTCTCGGGTCCGTCAATGCCTTCAACCGTGGCACCGTTCGACTCGCCAGCGTAAACAAAGCCGCCAGCAGCCAGCATGAGCTTCGCGCGCGGTGAGCATTTGATCTTGCGCCCGCTTTCGGTGCTCAGTTCAACGTATTCGCCCGGTGCCACTGAGAATTGAGCTTGAGCTTGGCCGTTGCCTTTGGTTGCGACCGTCGGTGAAAGTCCGTCAGCGTCGGCCAGATCGCCGATCTTCTCGGGGTGGCCGTCGCACATGGTAATTTTAGTGTCGCGGGTGAACATCGCTAAATCTCCTTCAAAAGCGTTTGCGCCTGGTTTGCGTTTCCTGCTACTTTTTGCCGCGTTCTGCCGAATCGTCCCTTGTAAACTCAATGGTTTCAGTGTGGTCGGTCTGGTAAGCTATTAGAGACATGGCAGCGGACAACTCATTTGACATCGTTAGCAAAGTGGATTTGCAGGAGGTCTCCAACGCGATTCAGAACGCGCTCAAGGAGATCCACACGCGGTTTGACCTGAAAGACTCAAAGTCTGACATTCAGCTTGAGGGCAAAGAAGCGCTGGTGCTTTCTTCCGCCGATGAGTACAAGCTGAAGGCCGTGACTGACATTTTGCAGAGCAAGCTGGTCAAGCGCGGCGTGCCGATCAAGGCTCTGAGCTATGGCACGGTGGAGCCGGCGGCTGGCTCAAGCGTGCGGCAAAAGATCACCATGCAGCAGGGAATCCCGATTGAGAAGGCGCGCGAGATTGTGAAGCTGATCAAAGATTCAAAGAAGAAAGTGCAGGCTTCTATCCAGGGTGATACGGTGCGCGTGAGCGGCAAGGACCGCGATGCGCTGCAGGAAATCATTGCGCTGCTGCGCGGCCATGACTTTGGCATTGATATGCAGTTTACGAATTACAGGAACTAAATAAAGGACACTTTGAGTTCACCGGCCACAACCACTGCCAAAGAAGTTTTTGAGCTGTTGCGTGACGACCTTGCGGCGATTGAGCGCGAGTTTGGCCGCGATACGGTTTCAAGCGTGCGCGCCATCACCGATATCGGCGAGCACCTGCGCGCAGGTGGAGGCAAGCGGATACGCCCGGTGTTGTTGTTGCTTGCGGCCAAGCTGTTTCCCCACGGAGAGACCAGCGCCATCAAGCTGGGCGCGGTTGTGGAGATGCTGCACACGGCGACGCTGGTGCATGACGACATTATTGATGAAGCCAAAACGCGTCGCGGTCGTCCGGCGGCAAACACGAAGTGGGGAAATTCAAAGTGCGTCCTGGCCGGGGACTGGCTTTACATGCAGGCCTTTAAGATTGCCGTACAGGAGCGCAATTTTCGCGTGCTGGACGTGCTGATCGATTTGACGCAGCAGATGGTCGAGGGCGAGCTGCTGCAAATGGAAAAGCTGGGCAAGATCATCTCTCTGGAAGAGCATTTTGATTTGATCTTCCGCAAGACAGCATGTTTGTTTTCTGTGTCCACGCGGCTGGGAGCGCTGATCGGCAACGCGACGGAAGAGCAGGAGAGCGGCCTGGGCGAATACGGACGCAATCTCGGCTTGGCCTTTCAAATCGTGGATGACGTGCTGGACCTGACTGCTTCAGAAGAAGTGCTGGGCAAGCCGGTGGCGAGCGATCTCCGTGAAGGCAAGGTCACCATGGCGGTGATCCATGCGCTGCAACATTGCACAATCGAAGAACGCAAGCTGGTGGAGACCGTGCTGGAAGAGCGCGCGTTCGTGAGCGTGAAGCATGAGCAAATCCTTGAGATGCTGAACCGATATGGGTCCATCCCATATGCGTATGACGCAGCGGCCAAACATGCTGAGTTGGCACGAAAAGCAATTTGCACCTTCCCGTTATCGGAGATCAAGCGTGCGCTGCTGTCGATTCCGGATTTTATTGTCGAGCGAAATAGCTAGGCGGCTAGCGAAGCCGCCTCCGACGCGCAATGCTGTTATCGTTGAGCCAGCGGGCCGCGGCTTTTATACTTAAAGGTGGAGAAATAAATCTTGGCTCTCTCTGTTTTAATCGTTGATGACGAACAGCTCGCGCGGGAAGAGTTGAGCTATTTGCTTAAGTCCATTGACGACGTTACGGTGGTGGCGCAAGGCCACAATGGCATTGAAGCCGTGAACCTGGTCAAGGAGTTTTCCCCAGACTTACTTTTTCTTGACGTGCAAATGCCGGGGCTGGATGGATTCGGAGTCCTAAAAAAGCTAATCGACAAAAAAGTGGCTCTTCCGCAAATTGTCTTCGCCACGGCCTTTGATCAGTATGCCGTTAAGGCCTTTGAAGTCAATGCGGTTGACTATATTCTTAAACCTTTTGATAAGAAACGCGTCACTGCCGCGGTAGAGAAAGCCCGCAAGAAAGTTCAGGGAGTTCCGCCCGATCAGCAACGCTTGGACACGCTGGTCAAGCTTCTGGAATCGCAGCGTCCGCAGAATTCCAAGGTGCTTCTCCGCAGCGCTGGACGTCTCCTTTTGGTCGACCAGAAAGACCTTTGCTTCGCCTCCATTGAAGACGGGATCATCAGCGTCGTGGCGACGAATCTTGAAGGGCAATCCAACTGCCGCACCCTTGAAGAATTACTTGAAGGTCTTGACCCTGATACGTTTTGGCGCGCGCATCGTTCTTTTGTGGTCAACATCAATCGGATCAAAGAAGTTGTGCCGTGGTTCAAGAGCTCATACCAGCTCCGCATGGACGATCGCAAGCAAACTGAAATCCCCGTCAGCCGCGCCCAGACCAAACGCCTCCGCGAACTTTTCGGTCTCTAGCTTAAATCCGCATTTCCAACCTGGTTGATCCGCGCAACACAATCGATCCAATCTTGTGGCGAATGCTGCATTCATGCCTTGACGGTCCTTACTCAGTTTCCTCATGTGACGGCAGTCACAGCCATCCCCTGATTATTGGAATGTAATTGAAGATGCCTGCATGGTCATATGAGCATGCGGATGTCGCAAATGTTAAATGACACCATGACCGAGCTGGTTGCAAAGCGGTTTCGAGCGCTGGGAGAGCCAATGCGATTGCGGATTCTTCAGGCGCTGGAGGGCGGAGAAAAACCAGTTGGAGAAATTGTCGATCTTCTGGAGGCTAGCCAGCCCAATATTTCCAAGCACCTCAAGGCGCTTTGTCAGGAAGGTCTGGTGAACCGCAGGCGAGAGGGACTCAACGTCTGTTACAGCATTGCTGATCCGGTGGTCTTCAAGCTCTGCGCATTGATCTGCCATAGCGCTGTTCAGCAAACCAGGGCGCAATTAGCGGAATGGGATGCTCCCTCCGCCAAGGAGACGAGCAAGATCTAAAAGCAGCCCTTAGAAAGTTAGGTTTTGACCGGGAACTATTTGATTGCAATAACCGACGGCTGGAGGCGCAATGAAGATACGTTGCCGTTTCGCAGTTTTCACGAAGGAGGCAGTTATGAAAAGAAAGTCATTGTTGTTATTACTGGCGCTGGTGGCGACTGTTGCCCTGGCGCAAACTCGAGGCAAGGGGCAAGGCCCCATGTTTCGTTATGACCCGAGTGCCGAAACCACGATTACCGGGACCATCGAAGAAGTCCAGACGCTCGATTCCATGTGTCAGTCGGGAACGCACCTCACGGTGAAGACCGACAAAGGAAACACCGAAGTCGCCCTTGGCCCAACAAAGTTTCTGGCCGATCAGAAGCTTGAGTTAAAGAAAGGCGACCAGGTCCAAATTGTAGGAGCCAAGACAAATACCAGACGCGGGGAGATGTTCGTGGCCCGCCAGATTACCAGCAGCGGCAAAACCGTGACGCTACGAGATGACAAAGGAATGCCGAGCTGGCCGGCCGGCACATGCCGCTAAATGGACAAGAGGAGTGCGTCGCAGGACGCATTCCCTTTTTTCATCTGCAAACTATCGTCATCAAGAAATGGAGCCTTCCAGCATGACCGGTTGCAAGCCAGGTTCAATATCGATATGTGGCAGGCTCCTTCCGCAAGAAGTAAGACGGAGCGGAAAGAAAAAGAAAGCACAGCACGGCGGGGCAGGCTCATGAGAAGAAGTTTCATTGTCGCGATGATTGTGTTGGGACTAACGGTGGCGGCCGTCGCTCAACAGGAAGAGCCTTTATCACTGCAGCAGGCCGTTGCCATCGCTCTGGAACGCAATCCACAACACAAGGCAGCCCTGGCTGAGACACATGCCGCCAAAGCTGACGTGAAAGAAGCACAGTCTTTCTTTTTTCCGCGAATTACTTTTTCTGAAGCTGCCATACGCAGCAACGATCCCGTGTACGTGTTCGGGACCAGGCTCCGCCAGTCAAGATTCTCCGCCGCTGATTTTGCGCTCAACCAACTCAACAATCCCAAGCCGATTGGGAATTTCGCAACCCGCTTCGGGGGCCAGTGGAATATTTTTGATTCCTTCTCCACCACTTTCAACGCGCGCAAAGCACGGGAGCTGAAAACTGCGTCCGCGGAGCGGCTGGCAAGGGCAGATCAGATGATTTTGTATCGCGTGATCCAGTCATATTATGGAGTACTCTTTGCTAAGCGGCAGGTCGAACTTGCTGAACACGCCGCCGGCACGGCACAAGCAGTTGCAGATCAAAGCCGCGCCCGCTTTGAAGCTGGCACAACGGTCGAATCGGATTATCTCGTAGCCCAGGTAGATGTTGCCTCCCGCCAGCAGGAACTTGTACGCGCGCGCAACGCACTGGCCTTGGCGGCCGCGGAGCTCGAAGTGGCGATGGGAGTTGTTGCCGATCACAGTTATCGACTGACCTCCGAACTGGCAGAACGCACGCTGCCTGCGGTGTCATTGACCGAATCGGATGCCCTCGCCCTCAAACAGCGCTCTGACTTAAAAGAAGTCACGGCAATCATGAGAGCGAACGATGCCGGGCTTCAGGCGGCGCGGGGCTCCTATGGGCCGCGCATCAATGTGTTCGCCACTTCAGAGTTAAACAACGTTTCTCCTTTCAGCAATGGCAGCAACAACTGGGCGGCTGGCGCTGAATTGCAGTTCGATATTTTCTCCGGCGGCCAAAAGGCAGCTTCGGTGGACCGGGCGCGAGCCAACGTCGAGCGGATGCAGGCCCTGAAGCAGAGCGCAGAAGACGGGATACGTCTTGATGTTCGCCGCTCCTATTACGACTACGACAGCGCACAGCAGATGCTCTCTGTAACAAAAGCAGCGACTACCCAGACGGAGGAAGGCCTGCGAATCGTGACCAATCGCTATCGCGCTGGAATGAACACCATCACAGACGTGCTTCGTGCTGAAGATGCGGCGAGCAATGCGCGCACCAATTATTGGCAAGCCGTCTACCACTACATTGTCAGCTACGCCTCGCTGGAGTTGGCGACAGGCTCACTCAATTCTCAATCGCCGGTGGTGACGCCATGAAATCTGCAAAACTACTTCTAATCGTATTCCTGGCGGTCCCGCTGGGAATTGCCGGATGCAGCGCTGACCGCACGGTTGTGGCCAAAACGCCTGAGACCGCGCGCGGTCTCACCTTAACGCAGGTGCAAGAGCGGCCTACACAGGACCTATTTGAAGTTGTCGGAACGGTGCGCGCCTTACGAACTGCTCCGATTTCGGCGGAGATTATGGGGCGCGTGACGTCGGTCAAAGTCCAAGAAGGCGATAGCGTAAAGCAGGGCGAAACACTCCTTACGATCGAGGATGTGCAGCCGCGAGCAGGGTTGGAACAGGCGCAAGCGGCTATAACCGCTGCCGATCACGAAGTAGCACTGGCAGAATCCGATCTTACTTTGGCCCAGTCCACATTCGCACGTTTGAACAAGCTGCATGAAGAGAAGTCGATCAGTCCGCAAGAGTTTGATGAGATTAAAACACGCGTGCAATCCGCGACGGCCCGGCGCGATTCCGCAGTCGCCGCTCGCGCTCAGGCAGCTGCAGGCTTGCAACAGGCAACTATCTTGCTGGATCGCGCGCGCGTTCGAGCGCCATTCGACGGCGTGGTTACAGAGCGGCGGATCGATCCTGGTGCTCTGGCTTCGCCCGGCTTGCCGCTGCTGACCATAGAGTCAGCGGGGCGTTACCGGCTGGAAGTCAACGTCAACGAAAACGATCTTAAGTATGTGTGGCTCGGAGTGTCTGTTCCTGTTTTGCTCGATGCATATCAGGGAACGCCGATGACCGGCAAAGTAGTACAGATAGTTCCAGCCGCTGATCCCGCAAGCCGTAGCTTTGTCGCCAAACTTGAGTTGCCCGCAAACGCAAGCCTGCGCTCAGGACAGTTTGGCCACGCTGAATTCACGCGTGGACAAAGGAAAGCCATCTTCATTCCGCATACCGCTGTGCTGGAACACGGCCAGCTTCAAAGCGTCTATGCCGTCGATGACAATAATGTTGCTGCTCTTCGGTATGTCACGCTGGGCAAAGCACGGGCAGCAGACATAGAGATTCTGTCTGGACTCAACCCAGGAGAAAAAGTGGTTTCTGATCCTGAGGGACGCGATCTGGCGGGAAAGAGAATTGAGGCGCGGTGATGAATGGTCTTCGCATGGCGGGGCGGATCGCGCTCACCTTCATTGAATCGAAGTTGACGCCGCTTGCCATTACCGCCGCCCTGCTTCTAGGAGCGGCGGCCATCTGGCTCACGCCGCGCGAAGAAGAGCCCCAGATTGTTGTGCCCATGCTGGACGTAATGGTGCAGATGCCCGGGGCTTCTCCGCAGGAGGTGGAGCAGCGCGTCAGCATCCCCATGGAGAAGCTGCTGCGTGAGATTCCGGGCGTTGAATACTTGTATTCGATTTCTCATCCCGGCATGAGCGTGGTGATCGTTCGCTTCTATGTGGGCACCACGGAAGAAGACGCAATCGTCAAGACATACAACAAACTGTATTCGAACTTTGACAGTATTCCGCCGGGGGTGTCGCAACCCATCATTAAGGTCCGCTCCATTGACAACGTTCCCATTCTGGCCCTGACACTCTGGGGATTGAGATCTGGCGCGAAGTACGATCCGTTTCAACTACGCCAGATCGCCGCAGAACTCGAGCACACTATCCAGCAGGTAAATGACGTTTCAGAAACCAACATTATCGGAGGGCAAAGGCGATCCGTTCGCGTGGTCCTGGATACGAGCAAGCTCGCGGGATATGCCTTAACGCCAGGTCAGGTTGTGAGCCAATTGCAGTCTGCAAATTCGCGCGAGAGCGCCGGCAGTTTTGCGCACAATAATCGTGAGTTTCAGGTAGAAGCAGGAAACTTCTTTACCCGCGCGGAAGATTTGCAGCTGGTTGTGGTAGGCGTTCACAGCGGTCGTCCTGTGTACCTGAGAGATGTGGTCCAGAGAATTGAGGATGGTCCGGCCGAGCCGGCAGACTATGTGCTGTTCGGCAATGGCGCAGGCACATCCCACGCGACGCAGGAGTCGGGAAGCGCGCAGACAGGCGGCGAATTTCCTGCTGTAACCATCACCGTGGCCAAGCGCAAAGGCACGAATGCCACCATCGTGGCGCAGGGCGTTCTCAAGCGTTTGGAAGAACTGCGCGGCAACACGATTCCAGCAGACCTGAACCTTACCGTCACGCGCAACTACGGTGAGACGGCCAAAGACAAGTCTGATGAGTTGCTCAAGCACTTGCTGCTGGCCACCTTGTCCGTCACATTGCTGATCGCACTTGCGCTGGGCTGGCGCGAATCTGGAGTCGTTCTTGTCGCGATTCCCGTAACGCTGGCCCTTACGCTCGCCATCTTTTATCTATTTGGGTACACGCTCAACCGCGTTACGCTCTTTGCGCTGATCTTCAGCATTGGCATTCTGGTGGACGACGCCATTGTTGTAGTGGAAAACATTGTGCGTCATTTTCGGCTGCCGGAAAATTTTGGCAGGCCGCTGGCCCGGGTAGCGGTGGAGGCCGTGGATGAAGTCGGCAATCCCACTATTCTTGCCACGTTTACCGTAATCGCCGCGATCTTGCCAATGGCGTTTGTCCGGGGATTGATGGGGCCTTACATGCGACCGATCCCCGTAGGAGCATCGGCGGCGATGCTTTTTTCTCTCGCAGTGGCTTTCATTGTGTCGCCGTGGGCCGCCCTGCGATTGCTGCGCCACTATTCCCACCAAGGCTCTGCCCAGGCGCATGGGACTGAAGGCTGGATGACGCGCCTTTATCGCCGCCTGATGGAGCCGCTACTTGCCAGCGGAAAACGCCGCATGATTTTCTTTATCGGCATTGCCGTGCTGTTGCTGGCCGCCTGCGCTCTTGTGCCGTTCAAACTCGTGCATGTCAAGATGCTGCCTTTTGACAATAAAAGTGAGTTCCAGGTGATTGTGGATATGCCGGACGGTACTACGCTGGAACAAACCACGCGCGTAGCCCAGGATTTGGCGCGCTATCTGGGAAAGCAGCCCGAGGTAGAGAATTATCAGATCTACTCTGGGACCGCGGGTCCATACAACTTCAACGGACTCGTGCGCCATTATTTCCTGCGCGGCCAGCCCAACCAGGCGGATATCCAGGTGAACCTGCTCTCGCGGCATGATCGCAACGCACAGAGTCATGAGATTGCCCGGCGGTTGCGTCCCGGGCTGCAACAAATCGCTCAACAGTTCGGCGCCCGCATTAAGGTGAGCGAGGTCCCGCCAGGCCCACCGGTGTTGCAGACGCTGGTAGCAGAGGTTTATGGGCCCGATCACAACGGCCAAGTGGCACTGGCAGCAAAGATCAAGGACATCTTTCAGCACACGGCTGGAGTAGTGGACGTTGACTGGTACGTGGAAGATCCGCAGCCAAAATACAACATACAGGTAGATCTTGATAAAGCGGCCCTACATGGAGTCTCGGCAGCTGACGTGACGCGCGCTGTTCAGGTGGCCCTGCACGGCGCCGAAGCCGGTCTGCTTCACAGTTCAACCAGCCGGGAAGATATTCCGATTGAGGTCCGTCTTGGGCGCTCAGATCGATCCGGGATTGATGAGCTATCAAACATCAAGCTGAGCACTGCTGCTGGAGGACAAGTTTCGCTCGGGGAGGTAACCCGAGCCACTGAGACAACGATCGACCGCAGCACCTACCGCAAAAACATGCAGCCGGTGGTCTATGTCACAGGAGATTTGGCGGGTGAGGAAGAGAGTCCGGTCTATGCGATCTTCAAAATGAATGAAGCCATTGATCGCCTGAAACTCCCGGACGGATATTCCGTACAGCGGTACAACGCAGTCCAACCGGGATCAACGGAACACTATTCAATGAAATGGGACGGCGAGTGGCACATCACGATTGAAGTGTTTCGCGATCTTGGGCTGGCCTTTGCGGCCGTACTGGTCCTTATATATGTGCTGGTGGTGGGCTGGTTCAAGTCCTTCCGGACTCCGCTTGTCATCATGGCGCCGATCCCTCTCACACTGGTCGGTATTCTTCCGGCGCACGCCATGATGGGAGCTTTTTTTACCGCGACTTCCATGATCGGTTTCATTGCCGGAGCCGGCATTATTGTGCGCAATTCAATCATTCTGGTTGATTTCATTGAGTTGCGCCGCTCGCATGGTGTTCCCTTGGCTCAGGCCGTTGTCGATGCCGGCGCCATACGTTTCCGTCCTATGCTGCTGACGGCGGCGGCGGTTGTGGTGGGCGCGAGCGTGATTCTGTTTGATCCGATATTTCAAGGTCTGGCCATCTCGCTGATGGCCGGTGAAGTGGCTTCTACGTTTCTCTCGCGCATGGCGGTGCCGGTGCTCTACTACCTGAGTGAACGCCGGCACGAACATGCAATTCCACCGCACGTTGATGCGCCGGAGAACGTGGCTGAAACAGTTGCATGACGATGGAGGTATAGCAATGACAGTTGAACGCACTCTCAGATTAATGTCGGGCACATTTGTGTTGATCTCGCTCGCACTTGGCTACTGGGTATCCGCTTATTGGTTCTTGTTCACGGCATTTGTGGGGTTGAACCTGTTCCAGTCCGGGATTACCAACTGGTGTCCCGCAATGGCAATCCTTCGTTGGCTGGGCATGCGTGACGCTGGCGAGCCGCCCAAACAGGTAGGCGCCGAATCACAAGTTGCGTGATGGTGTGACGATAAACCGACAACCCGCGATCAAAAAAACACGCCGACAGAATGATGTTTGCAGGATTTGAAGGGTTATGTAATCTCTGACAGTTGATGGTGCGCAGGGGCCAGATCATGGATGAGTGAAATTGTAACGAGGTAGGGCAGTTGCAACGGACCAGATATCAGCCGAAGCGCCATATCGCGCGTCGTGGTCTGGCGACGGCTTCGTTCAGGGAAGTTGCCGTAGGAGACTAGGGCTAGAAATCGAGCTTCAAACACCGGCAGAAGTGCCGGCCCCACCATTGTACAAACTCACATGCATCGCTCTTCCTGGGCCTCAATCAATTGCACGAGGGGAAGCTCCGTTACGCCTTTTCCTCAGCATCCTCGGGACTCTTCCCATACGGGAACAATTCGTTTTCGACGAAGATATTTTAAGAACTAAGATAGCCGTGAGGCTGGTTCAAACCTCATCCAGCCCTGATTCTAGATTATCGTGCAAGTTCAATAGCCGATTCGATCTTAGGCGCCAAAGTCCCAAAACAACCTGCTTCAAGCGCTTTTTGCAGGTCAGTTGCCGCCAGTTTCTTATCGCCGACTTGCAGCGCAACGAATCCTGTAAGTAAATTGCGCACGGGTGACTGGATTCTCCCAAAACCAAATGCCTTGGCTTCGTCCTCTGAATCCTCACGCAGGATCCGCAAAACTTCACGCAAATCCGAAAAACGCTGAAACCAAGGAAGCGCCTCTTGTGATAGTCCGACCTGCAACTGAGAAGTTATTTCCTCTAGGTGACTACCTACCGTGTCAACAAACCATATGTCTTTTCGATTGCACCCGGGTTGAACAAAAGCTCGGAAAAGAGTCTTCCGGATATGGCAGTGCGCTTCCTCAGGAAGAGGTTCGCCGTTCATCATTTCCAGCGATGCCATCGAAGGGATGAAGCGAAAATAGCATCCGAGTCTCACACTGAAGGAATTCGGCGTGCACTCCAGGCGCTTCGCCAGAGCGCCGCCAAACCATTGGAGCCCGATCACATCGATCCAGAGCGGAAAAAAACGGCGCGCGGTATTTCCGAGGATCCTAAATCCAGCTTCGTTGAGGAACGGGGCTAAACCAGCCCATATATTCTTTTGCACAGCATTCTTATTCACTTCTTCACAATGCCCCTATTGGTTTTTGAACCCCCTTCCCCGTGGGGATAGATAGGGTGATCAACAGCCATGAAATTATCTCAGATATGCTCCTTCTTGTTCGTCGTAAATCCGCCAATCCAGCGCCTTAGCAATTTCCTGGCACCGTTTCAGCGTTTCAGCTTGTGAGCTTTTGAGAAGTGCATAGGGAATATGCACTTGTAAACAGTTCACCTGATTCCCGGGTTCGCCGAAAATACCATTTTCCAGCCACGCCAGATCCATGTCCGCGCTGACATCATCCGTTGCCTGGATCAGGAAATGGTTTTCGCGGTCAGGACGCCACCCGAGTTGAACAAGGTGCTTTGTAAGCTCGGTTTTTTCCACAAAAGCGCCGGGAACGCGGCTAAACAATGAAATGTCGTAGCTCATTGAACTCCAGCGGAAATGATTTTATTTAACCAACAACCGGACAATTTGCCCTCCAGTGCTCTCAACAGCATCGATCAGCGGCTGTGAAACGTTCGTGTCTGTACGGCAGAATATGTAGAACCGATAGCCATTCTGCAAAGCATAGGCGACATAATCTCTTAGCTGAGCCGTGTAGCTTAAATTGGCTACAAACTTTGCGTCTGCCATGAACGCCCTCGCCTCATCAATAAAGTCCGGAATCCGGGCAGCGCCGTTCATTATGTAGGTGGTCGTATTCTTAGCTATCTGGAGCGTATCCTCAATAAATTCCTCTGCTTGCTGCCAAGTCGCCACCAGGCCTGGCGATGCTCCCAGCCAGCGGAGTGAAACCGGTCCCAGTTGATATACGGCCACGCCTACAACAGCGCCGATTGCTGCTCCGGTTAATGTCCAGAAAATGAACTTTTGCAGGCTGAATGCGCCCTTATGCAAAAGCGAGTAAAGCCCGCCGCCTGCAAGAGCTCCAATGATCGCTCCTGCAACAGCAAACTCTACCAGATCAAACTTCCCACTAGGATCCACCCGGTTAACGGGATCCATGCTCGCGTAGAGGTATTTGTGAAGGGAGATCGGTTCCGCGGAAATACCTTCATCCGTGTCCATGCTCCAGAATCGCCCGCTTCTCTCGTCATAATAGCGGGCGCGATTGTAATAGATCCCAAGCGCCGGATCGAACTGCTGCCCGGCGAACAGATAAACGTTGGGTGTAGAGCCAATCGAAGAAATGAGATTGCCAAAGGCATCGTAGTCGTATGTGTCTGTGATCGCGCCATCGGAACCGGTCAAGAAGCGCACCGAGCCATGGCCGTCGTAGCCGTAGAAGCTGGTTGTAGGAGTGCCGTTGATAGCTTGGCGCTCATTGATCAGTACCAAGCCATACGAATACGTTCTTACAACAATGCCATTCTGGATCTCATCCAGCACCTGCGCGTAGCCGGTAAGGTTCTGGTCGGCCACCAAGTATTGAGTGGCGATGCCGGCCACGGTCTCGCTTACGCGATTGCCGTCTCCGTCGTAAACCAGATGTACGCCACCGGACTGGACCAGATGATTTTCAAAGTCATATACATTCGATCCGGCACCGGCATTCAGCAGGTTGCCGTTGCTATCGTATGGGTCGGTGGAAATCCGGTCATTAGCGTCGTAATCCAGCAGACCTGTGGCCGGAACCGCGGGCACGGTGGAATTGCGTTGTGTCCGGTTGCCGACAAGGTCATAGGTGTAGCTGATGACGCCATTCTGGTGGGAATCTCCCGCGATCGCTTCGGAAGTAAGCCGGTATAAATCATCATAAGCGTAGTTGACGGTTCGTCCGCTCAACTCAGCCACGGACAGCCGGTTGCCCGCTGCACCCAAAACATAGGCGTAGCTGGCAAGAGGTGTGCCTGGAGTTGGGCATGCAGCGTTAGAAATCGTGCAATTGCTCTGCAGCCGTGTCAAGCGGTTCAGAGCGTCGTATGTGTGATTTGCGAATACTCCGTTGGGGTAGACATAGCTCTGAAGGTTGCCGACATCATCGTAACTGTACGTCGTTGTGCCGGAAGTATCCGCCACTGAAGCCAGACGGTTGAGAGCATCAAAGGTGTAGGTCATTGAAGCCCCGCCGGCATTCGAAGACTTCAAAGATGCAGTATTCCCCGCAGCATCGTAGGTATAAGACAACGTGCCGAATGGCGTCGCCTTGGTCAGCAGGCGGTCACGGCTGTCATACGTGTAGTTGGTAGTACCGGAGCCGTCGCTCATCGAAAGCCGCCGGCCTGTGGGACTGTAAGTAAAACTCACCTGAGTGGAGCCGCATGCCCCTCCCGCGCAAGCGGCGGTAGAGAAGAAGACATCCGCAATCTTTTGCGTTAAGCGGTTCAGACTGTCATACGTGTAGGTAGTGGTGTGACCGTTAAAGTCTTTCCTGGAAATCAGGTTGCCGGCTGCATCATAGGAGTAAGACTCGCTCATGCCCATCGGCAGTGTGCGGCTAATCCTGCGGCCCAGCTGATCATAGACAAATGCAGTGGTATGGTTATTCGCATCCGTCTGCGTGAGCCGGTGACCCAGTTCGTCATAAGAGTACTGTGTTACTTGTCCCAGGGAGTCCGTGACCGAGACAAGCCGGCCTAGCGCATCGTAACCATAACGTGTGATCTTTCCTGCTTGGTCAGTCTTTGATATTTGCCGGCCGGCTGCGTCATAGCCGACCGAGTCCGCGGTCAGATCGGGATGGACGATTTGAACTCGCCGATTGGCGGCGTCATAGACGAACTGCGTGGTGTGATTCAACGCGTCCGTTATCGAAGTTTGATTGTCGGCGGCATCGTACCCGAACTTGGTCAAATGGCCCAGGGCGTCTGTGGTGGAAATATAGCGGCCAGCGTCATCGTAGGATTTCTGGGTCGCATTTCCTGCCGCATCAATAGTCCTGATTGTTCTTCCCACAGCGTCATAGACCGTTTGCGCTGTCGCACCGTCCGGATAGGTCGTCGTGATGAGACGATTGAGAACATCGTAACTGTAGGACGTGACTCGATTTTCTTTATCCGTTGACGTCAGGCGATTGCCATTGGCGTCATAGGTGTTCGTTTCGGTGGTTCCGTCAGGATACGTTGTTTTGACTAATCGACCATTGTTGTCATAGTCAAAATGCGTCTTATGGCCTAAGCCATCAATCGCGTCACTCTGCTGGCCGATTGCGTTGTAGGCGGTCTGTAAGATGGAGCCGTCTGGCCTTGTGGTATTGAGCAGGCGATTAGCGCCGTCATACTCATAACGTGTAAGAAGCGTTTCCCAGGTGCCGTCAGACTTAGTGCGAGTTACTGTCTGGCTTAGTTTGTTGCCGTTGTTGTCATAAGTGAAACTGCTTGCAGTGCCAAGAGCATCAGTCTGCTGCACAACCCGGCCGGCGTTGTAAACAAAGCTGGTGATATTTCCCAGGGGATCTTTAACGGAGAGCGGTGAACCCTGGGCATCGTTGGTATATGTCGTGGTGTTGCCCAGCGGATCCTGGGTCGAAAGCAAATTTCCCTTGGCATCGTATGTGTTGGTGGTGGTGCGGCCCATCGGATCCGTGATCGTTATGGGCTGCTTGCGAGAGTTGTAGGTGATACGAGTGATGTGGCCAAGCGGGTCGGTGACGGTGATTGGGTTTCCGGATGCATCATAAGTAAAGCTGGTCGTTTTGCCGAGCGCATCCGTTCTCGTTAATTGATTGTCATTCGCATCGAATGTCGCTGCCGTAACGTTGCCAAGTGCATCCGTCTTGCGGACCACGTTACCGTCGTCGTCATATTCATAAAGCGTGGCATTGCCCAGGCGGTCTGTTATGGTTTCATGATTTGCAGCAACATCATGCGTGAACGTAGTCGTGTTGCCATTCGCATCAACAGTCGAGATTAAACGTCCAGCATCATCGTAGGTGTTTCGAATAGCCTGGATGCCGCGTGGATCTGTAATGTCGGTTAACAAATGCGTGGGGTCATAGCCGTAGGTAGTGACATTCCCAACCGCATCCGTAAAGCTGGCAAGGTCACCAGCTCCGCTATAAGCATAGTGGACGGCGTTGCCTGCAGGGTCGGTAATCTGTGTGATTCTTCCAAGAGTGTCGCGAGTGAAAGCCACACTAGCTCCAGTGGAGCTGGCAACGCCCGATGCATTGATGGTAAGCGTATTTCCGTTAGGATCAGTGACCGAGGTGGCGCCGAGTTTCTGGTCCAGAATGTAAGTGAAGCCCTCCGCCGTCTTTAGCTGGAACTGGGTGAAATCGGCAAACTCGACCTCGGCGTTGATGAGGTTTACAGGGCCGGGAATTCCGGCGTCGAGCAAGAGATCGGTATCGCCGATCGGCGTGAGCGTGGCTCCCGCTGTTGCCGAGCCTGTGGAAACCTGGGTAAAGCCAATCTGGGGAACGTCAATGGGAACAAACTGCTGGCATTGCGGCGTGCTGACGGCCTGGAATTTATAAACTTTTCCGTCAGGGAACGTGACGCTTACCGTATGGTTCTTGACCGGTTGCAGGCAATAGGTGGGGAAGAAGCCGCTCCATTGCACTTCCTCATCCCATCCGGTGCCAATGGCTCCGCCAGTTTTCTGCACTCGAACGTTTGCCACGCTCAGCGTCCAGCCCACGCCAAAGTCGCCAACCCGTTTGTCGCGCGAATCATAGGTCCGAGTGACGGTAATTGGCAGTCCAGGCAGGGGTACGCTGAGATCGTTAAAGGAGAGAGTGAAATTGCCGACTTTCGTATTGCGGCTCACATCCACTGTGCTGCTGGTGGAAGAGGTCTGTCCTGCATTGTCTGTCGAGCTGAACCGGACGACATATTGGCCGTTCAGAAGCACAGTAGGATCGAAAGTTCCAAGCGTGGCATTGCTCACAGGAGCGACGCCGGACGCAAAGATAGTAAATGTAGTTGGATTTCCGGCGCCGTCAAGCAATGAGTACTCAAGCTTCCATGAGCCGGTGGTCACAGAGCCGATGATCGGCGTGGGCTTGGTGATTTCCTGGCCATCAGTAAACCCAGTGAAGCTCACAGACGGAGGCGTTGGCGGCGGGACAAAGGCATTGGCGACGGTGACGGTCACTTGTGCCGTTGTTTGCAGTTGGGAATCACTAGCGCTTAGTTGCAAGACATACACGCCGGCAACGCTGAACGTCGCTTGCGTAACCACGGAGCTCGGATTGCTAAAGGAGACACTGGCAGGACCGCTGATCTCACTCCAACTCACCAGCAGCGTGCTGCCGGTGGGCAGGCCATCGTCTGCGGCATATCCGTTTAGCGTGAGGGTATTCTGAGGCAGCTGGATAGACTGGCTTGGGCCAGCGCTAACGGTTGGAGGCTGGTTCCCTCCGGAAGTCGTCACCGTGATTGTGATTGTGGCTTCACTGGAGAGTTGTCCGTCATTGGCGGTGAGCTTAATCACGTACACGCCCGCCGCCGGGAATGCAACTTTTACTGAAGTGGATGTGACCTGGGCGATGTTGACGGCTGCTGGGCCGCTGATCTGCGACCATTGGGTAGCAATGGTTCCATTCGGCAGCCCATCGTCATTAATTACGCCGTTCAACGTGACTGTATTTGTAGGCAGCGTTATGGACGTATGGTCAGCAATGATCGCCACCGTGGGAGCCTGATTGGTGCCGACAGAATTGACGGTGATCGAAATGGTGGCGGAGCCGGTCAATTCTGAATCGGAAGCCGCCAGTTGCAATACATAGGTTCCCGCAGCGGGGAATCCTATCTGCGTGCTGCCGCTCGCCGGAGAACTGAAAGTAACAGGCAGCGGCCCGCTGACCTGCGACCATGCAGTGGTGATGGGAGCGCCGAGAGGCAAGCCGTCATCTGAAATCTTGCCCGACAATGTGACAACGTTGCTCGGCAAAGTAATGAGCGTCTGGCTGGCGACGATGTTTACCGTGGGCGCCTGGTTGGGCGCAGGCGGATTAACCGTGATTGTGACATTCACAGACGAAGTAAGCTGCGAATCGGAAGCGCTCAGCTTCAGAACATACGTTCCCGCTGCGGGCAAGGTGATGCTGGTATTTGGGCTGTTGGGATTGCTGAATGTTGCCGCGGCCGGCCCGCTTACCTCGGTCCACTGAATGGAGAGGGTTGAACCAGTGGGGAACCCGTCATCAGTAACGGTTCCTGTTACATGGACAGAGTTTGCGGGTTGCGTAATTACAGTGCTATCCACGCTGATGCTGATGGACGGCGCCAGATTTTGTTGATTGACCGTGATGGTGACATTGGCGGAAGTGGTCAGTACGGAATCCGACGCACTCAGCTTGAAGACATAGCTTCCAGGTTGAGTGAAACTGACCACAGTCGCGAGCTGGTTGGGATTGGCAATTGCAGCCTGCACCGGACCGCTGACTTGCGTCCACGTGGTAGTCAAAGTGCCATTGGGCAGGCCATCGTCCGTGGCCGTGCCGCTCAAAGTTGCCGAATTGGTCGGCAACGTGATGGTCTGATTGGTTCCTGCATTCACCACAGGAGCGGTGTTGGCCGCGCTGTTCCAGGTGACCAGCGTCTGGTTTGAAACCGCGGTCATGCCGGTGATTTGCGCGTTCGCCTGAACGATGTCCGTTCCCGTCCTGAAGCTCTGGTAACTGAACGTCGCTCGGCCCGTGCTATCGCTTACACCCTGGAACTGGATCGTGTTGGCCCCGGCCACGTTGAACAGCACCGGAACGTTAGGAATGATTGCCCCGGACGCATCCGTTAGCAGTGCGGAGAATGTTGCGGTCCCTCCAATGTTCTTTGAAACATTGGTGCCCGGAGTAAGAGTAACGGTCCCGCTGGATGGGACACCGTGGTTCCCACTCAGGCTGGAAGTCATAGTGACCGCCAGTTCTCCTGCACAGCACTCCGAGTAGTCGATTTCATACTGGTACGTGCCGGGGCCGGGGAAATGGACGGTAATGCTATTTGCCACAGGCGCGGTAGCGGTGTTGAAAGCCCCCATCACCGGATAGCCCTGGAACGGCGTAAGGCCGGAAGGCGGCGGGTTGAACAGGCTGCCACTGACGCGCGTCGCGCCATTGTTCACGCCGAAAATGAAGCCGTCATCGCTGAAGAAGTTGAAGGTCACATCTCCGGCTGCGGCAACCGTGTAGCTGCCGGTGAATACAGCCTGGAAATTGAACAGCGCACCAACGCCCGCCTGCAGTCCATTCCCTTGCGCAATGATGCTGCCGGTAAAGTTTCCATTCAGATCGGTAGTTACATCAGTAAACGGCCGCGTGTTCACGCCGATAGAACCTGGCATGCCTGGGACCGTACCGGTGGGCGGATTGAAATTGATTGTGGGGAAGTTCTGGACAAATGCGGGCGTCGCCGTGGGAGGCGTATTGAATGGGCCGGAACCGTTCGAAGCAAAGATTCGCCCGTTGATGGTTGTGGTTGAAATCGGCTGTGCAGGAACTACCCAGTTAATGGTGCTGGTGTTGGAGTTGAGAATCGTGGAACCCGCCGAAACACTGGCGACTATGGAATCCACGCCTGAAGCGGCCCCGGAATAGACGAATTTCGCTTTGCCGGTGCTGTCTGTAGTTGCAGTGCCGGTTGTAGCGTTAGGTCCTGTTACGGTGAACGTAATCACCGCATTCGCAACTGGAGCATTGTTGCCGTCAGTAAAGAATGCCTGAAGCTGCTGTGCAGTTCCAACCACCACCGGCCCCGCGCTGGCGGGCGAAAGCACCAGCGTACCAAGAGGACTGATGCTGGATTGCGTGACCACATTCAATACGTAAGATTGCGTATCAAATTGTCCTGAAGCCTCACGCACTTTTACTGAAACAGTGTGCGGTCCCAGGTCGTTTTGCGTCGGCGTCCAGGTGATGGCGCCGGTCACGCTGTCAATCGACATGCCGGCGGGAGCGGCGGTCAGCATGTAATCCAGCGGATCATTTTCCGGATCCGTGGCCACCACAACGTAGGTATAGGTCGGCAGAGGCGTAGCAGAAGGATCGGTGATGAACTGCGTGATCGGCGAGCTGATGATGTGGGGAGGACCATCGATCAGGCTGCGAACGGTGATCGTGACATCATCGCTGCTGCGGAATTGTGAGTCATCCGCGGTCAGCCGCAAAATGTAAGTGCCGGGAGAATTGAACCGCACGGTCGTATTCAGCGCCGTGGGATCGCCGAAAAGAACTGCGGTGGGACCTGAAACGAAGGCCCAGTTGGTCTTCAAAACGCTGCCCGCAGGCATTCCATCATCTGTGGCGATGCCGGCCAGCGTGACCGTATTGGCCGGCCAGATAATTGTCTGGTCCGGACCCGCGTTAACTACCGGAGGATCATTGAAGGGAAGAACGGTCACCCGCATCTGCGCGCTTCCCGTTAACTGGGAATCTGATGCGGTGAGTCGCAGAAGATAGGTTCCGCTGGCTCCGAATGTGGCGGTGGTACTTGCCGAAGTGGCGTTGCCGAATGTGACTGTGCCTGGTCCCGCGACTTTACTCCACAGGAATGTCAATATGCTGCCGGCAGGCAGTCCATCATCCGAAGCGCTGCCGGTAAGGGAAACCGTGTCCACCGGGAGAGTAACGGTCTGGTCGGGACCAACTTTCACCAGCGGGGGCAGATTCGCGGAAGTTGTGGTGATGGCAACATCAGCGCTGGCCTGCAACTGGGAATCATCCCCGGTGAGGCGGAATACATAAGTTCCAATGGCCGTCAGCAACGCCGTCGAGGTGGGCGAGTGCGGATCGGAAAACGTTGCTAGTGCAGGACCGCTGATCTGAGTCCATGTCGAGATCAGCGTCGCATTCGGCAAGCCGTCATCAGTCACGTGTCCCTGCAGCGGATAGGCATTGGGGAAAGGCACAGTTTGATTCGGCCCCGCATCTACTACCGGCGGCTGGTTCGCCTGCTTCACATTTGTGGTGGCGGATGAACTCAGCGGACCATAACTGTTTGCCGCAGCGTCATGCCATGTCACCACAGCCTGTGCGCTCACCGGACCGCTTGCCTGGCGCAGGGGAACTGGATAGCTCGCTGTGGCAGTAACGCTTCCGGCCGGCGGAATCGGGCCGCTGCCAAAGTTAAGCGTCTGCTGCGTCCCGTTCGGAAGAGTAATTGTCGCGTTGACCGATGAGGCTGGCGCTGAACCGACGTTCGTGAGCGTCGCGGTATAGGTGATGGTTTGGCCGGAAGTTATCTCTGCCGGAGCGGAGAGCGTGATGCTCAGGATCGGCAACTGCTCGGTTAAAGAGAACGGATTGTCAGTCGGCCCGTAGACATTTTGTGCGGGATCGGTCCAGCTCAGGATCGTATTCAGGTTCAGGGAGCTGTTGTTCAGTGCTTGCAGACGGCTGATGTAGTCGGCGTCCGATTCTGCCACTCCCTTGGGCGTAAGTGCGGGCGCCTGATAGTTGGCAGTGGGTGTCGCGCTTTGTCCACCCGGCAAGCTGAAATTCGGAACGTTAATAAAGGTCCCGTCCTGCCGCTGGATGCGCAACGTGACCTGAACTGCATTGCCCGTGCCTGTATTGGAAACGCCAAAACTGAGTTGCGTTTTCTGGTTGGGCAGCAGCGCCTGCGTGGCGGGAACCGTGGTCGAGACGACTGGAATGCGTTGCGTCAACGTGACAAAGGGCTGCTCCACCGGGCCGTATGCGCCGGACAAGGCATCCTGCCACAAGGCACTGAGCACTGCCGCGGGCAGAGTAGTTCCATCATTTGCATGCAGCCGTGCCAGATATGAGTCTGTGGTTTCTGTCGGTGACTTGGCGGCGATTCCCGGCGCGTGCCAGTTCACCGTCCCTACAAACCTGGTTCCAGCGGTCAAGTCCGCCACCAGCGGTGTGGCTGTGGTGGAGTCGGGAAGTGTTAGTGTGGCTGCAATGTGGGTTGCGGTGTTGCTGCCCACGTTTTCCACCGTGACCTGATACGGAAGCGTGCTGCTGGGTGCGATACACGTAGGGCCGGACACGCCGACGGTCAAACGCGGCAGCGTCAACTGGCTGAATGACGAGATATCGAGAGGCGTATACAGCTGGCTGAAAGGATCACTGAAACTGATCTCGCCTTCGGAAGTAAAGAGCCGTCCATCCTGGGCCGCCAGTCGCGATGAATAATCCACGCTGCTTTCCGTGCCCTGACGTGGGCTGATGGCGGGAATGGCAACAGGGAAATTGCCGCTGGCATTGAGGCCGGCAGCAATCGTACCCAGGTTGGCATTGCCGGTGGCTGGCGTGACCTGGTCAAAGTTCTCATTCAGGACTACACCCGTCGCGTCAGTCGTGCCCTGATTGGCAATGCTGTAGTTGACCGAAATATTTTCGGCTGGCAGCACAAGGCTCTTCTGCTGCTGAGACGCGGCAAGAACTGCCGGTCGGGGGAAAATTCCTGCGCAGTCGCCATTGACGGCTGCGACCGTGCCATAGCCATCCTGTCCCGGTACCGCTCCGTAGGGCGGAGTGTGGTCCACCTGAAGAACGGCCCCGCAAGCTATGTTCCCGAAAACCGTGTCCCCGGATTTGTCGATCACCGTGGAAACCACCACCTCAATGTAAGAAGGCAGTACCTGGTCCGGAGGAAAGCTTTGGCCGGGCTTGACTTGCCAGCATGCCATGTCGAGCGTGGCGAGCGAGGCATTGGCTTCACACGAGGTGAACGAGGCCACTGATCCAGACCAGCCTTTGAACGACGGATTAGCGCCGAAATATAAGCCGTTGATGACCTGGCTCTCCCATTGCGAGCCCCAGAAGTTCACTCGCTGGCCGATTCGCAGCCCTCCGCTGTTGCCTCCCCAGATTACAAATGGCATGGGCTGATAAATCTGTATGGGAACGGCACGGCTGCTGGGTTGATAGCTGGCATCGCCGGCAAAGTTGATCTGTAATTGGCCCGCTCCGGTTGGCAGCGCCGTGGCAAAATTCAAGATGGCCGAGGCAGCGCCGTTTGCGTTCGTGACCGCGGATGCGCTGACGCCGTTGATGGTGAAGGTGACGGTCCGCCCTGCCACCGCTTTCTGTCCCAGTCCATCAGTCAGCACCGCGGAGACAGTCTGCTGACCCAATGCCGTGATCAGACTTGCTCCGGTATAGCGCAGCAGCGTGGCTGCGGGAACAACATTGACCGTGGTGCTTAATTGTGCAGCCTGAAAATTTGCGTCGCCGCTGTAGCTGATCGATACCGCCGAAGCTCCTGCTGGAAGCCCCGATGCACTCACCGTGGCTGTGCCGTTGACATCCGTGTTCGCAAGCAGGGTCTGTCCAGCAAATACAAACGAAAGTTGGCGCCCGCTGAGCGGATTGCCTGTTCCATCCGTCAGCAGGGCGGCAAGGCGCAGAATGCCGCCGAAGGCAATGCTGTTCTGTCCCACATAGATCAGCCGGCTGGCAGCCGCGTTGGGAGCAGCGGGCGCAACACAAACATCGGCTGAGGCCCAGGTAGTGGATGCCTGCTGTGATTGCATTACTCCATTGCTGGCGTTTTTGACTGCAGCCGTAATCAGGTCTGTGCCTTGCAATGTGCCGCTATAAGCAATGCTGGCGCTGCCGCTTGCGTCGGTGGTTCCGCTAAATGTTTTGCCCGCATTCGGGCCGTTCAGTACGCTCAACGTAACGGGCGCGTTCGCCAGCGGCAGATTGCCCGCATCTTCTACCTGGACCGTGAGTGTGTCCTGGGTTCCCACTGCATGCGGCGCGCCATCACTGATCAATTGAATCGAACCGGCTGGATTTTCCGGACCTGCCGTCCCAATGGACCGCCACTGCAAGGATTGGTTTCCGCGGCAGCTTGAATCGAAGCCACCGGTATCAAGTACGTGCGCCGTGTCAGGATAATCGGTGCTGGTTCCAGCAACCGTGATCGTGATCTTGGGAATGCGGGTTTCATCTGGCGCCAACGGCAGGCCGCAGCCCACGATCGATGACGCGCTGGTATTAAAGTTTCCATCCTGCGTCTGCGTCAGGATCGTCGAACCGCCAGCGGGAACCACAACGTTCTGCCAGAGCTGGAACACCGGACCCGGCCGGCCAAGATCAACCTTTACGCTATCCACCGTGGCCGGCGAGCTGCCCGGATTGTCGAGACGGATCGCACCTGCGTGATATACGGTTCCGCTGCCGACAAAATTCACCAGCGGATTAGCCTCGTTCCAGGGCTCGGGAAAATTGGCGGAAGGCGAGCTGTTATCGGCAAAGCCTACTGAAACTTCCAACGGAGAATCCTGCGCCTGCAAGGGCAGAGCAAACAGCCCACCGCTAAACGCGTTCAAGAAAAAATCAGAGCCCTGGCCGCCAAGGTTGCCGGGAAGAGCGGGAGGATGAAGGGCCGCAACCATTGGATTGGTGGCATGGCGCGGCAATGTAACGGCTTTTGCTATTGCCGAGCGGGTAGTCATTGCCGGGTTTGGTCGAGGCTGCGTCGGGTCCGTTATTGGCTTGGTGATGGAGTTGTCATCTAACGAATGCACCCATTCTGCGCGAGGCTGGTCCGTCGCATAGACCGGCAGTGAACTCATGACCATCGTCCAGGCCAGAAGCACACTCATCAACTGCGAGAGAATACCATTGCGATGAAAATAGCCAGCAGCTTTGCGCGTTGCAGCCGGAGCATGGGATTGCATCATGGAGAAAGTCCTTTCCACAAAACCAAGTCAAATAAAATTTGGGGGAATATCCTTCTCCATGAAGTGACCGGGCAGACACTTCACTAACAGAAAGCAGGAACTCTGGAAAAGTTGATTGTTTTGTAACACTCATCCTTGTGGGAGTTCAAGGAGAAAACCTCTTTTTTAACAAGATATTTTTACTTAGAAAAAAAGTTCATGGCTTTCTTCTCAACGCACATGGCAAATGTGATATGTGAATGAGATCGAATAGGCCGAGCACATCTATCAAAGGACGCACCTGACGTTGCGCGCCATCAATAGCGGCTAACTGTGACATTTCAAGAGGTTGTCCATTCGAGCAAAACCAGAGAAGCTGATTGTGATGAGCAGTCAACTCAAATCTGGAGGCCCGAATGGACATTCATAAGAATGCACGACTTTAGTGCCCCAATCATGGGACCGCTGAAAGAAACATTCACAACTTGTAGGCCTGGAAGAAGCGTGGCTACCGTATAATTATATGCGT